>JADGCM010000039.1 GCA_015228995.1 Magnetococcales bacterium | reverse complement strand
GAGCAGTGGTTCCGAGGTTGAGGTGGAACGTCTCGGGGTATTGACGCCGAAAATGATGCCGACGATGCAATTGTCTGCCGGTGAGGTTGGCTTCATGGGCGCCGCCATCAAAAACTTATCCCAGGCACGAGTGGGTGACACCGTTACCGATGCGCGCAAACCGGCTAGTGAACAATTACCCGGTTTCAAAGATGTTAAACCGATGGTGTTTGCTGGTCTCTATCCGGTTGAGTCGTCAGACTATGTACGGTTAAAAGAGGCCTTGGATAAATTATCATTGAACGATTCCTCCTTCTCTTACGAGCCGGAGAGTTCGCCGGCGCTTGGTTTTGGCTTTCGTTGCGGCTTCTTGGGTATGCTCCACATGGAAATTATCCAGGAACGTCTTGATCGTGAATTTGATCTCGATATGGTCATTACCTCACCGACCGTGGTTTACCGTGTCACCTTGACCGATGCCACTTTGTTGGAGATCCACAACCCATCCGATTTGCCTCCTGCCAACAAACAGCAGCTGATTGAAGAGCCCTTTATTTTGGTCTCCATGTTGGTACCTCCCGACTATTTGGGAGATCTGATGCAATTGTGTAGTCAACGTCGTGGCGTCCAGCGCGATGTTAGTTATCTTTCCGGTAATCGGGTCTTGGTCAAGTATGAAATGCCGCTTAACGAAGTGGTGATGGATTTTCACGACCGCCTGAAGTCGCTGACACGTGGTTACGCCTCACTCGATTATGAATTTCTTGAGTATCGTCCCGCCGATCTGGTCAAGTTGGATATTCTCATCAACGGCGACTCGGTTGATGCCTTGTCGGTGATTGTCCACCGTAGCGACAGTGACCGCCGTGGTCGTGATCTGGCGCAACGGATGCGCGAGGTGATTCACCGACAATTATTTGATGTGGCGATCCAGGCTGCCGTGGGAGCCAAGGTCATCGCTCGTGAAACAGTCAAGGCGCTGCGCAAAAACGTGACTGCTAAGTGTTATGGCGGCGACATCACCCGTAAACGTAAGTTGTTAGAGAAACAAAAAGAGGGTAAGAAACGTATGAAACAGATCGGGCGTGTTGAAATTCCCCAAGAAGCCTTTCTAGCGGTGCTCAAGGTCGATGAATAGATCTTATCAGCAAACTCGTGATCCATCTCGCCCGCGTTGGACACGTAAGCACTTGTTGCACGGTGTTTCCTTTCTGTTGGCTGGCTTGCTCATGCTGGGCAGCTACGTGGTGATTGGAGAAGTGGATAGCGGCGAGATGTCGCTACGCTGGGGCATGGTCGCGGCCCTGGCAATGATCGGTTGGGCGATTTTGTTGTTGCTGCCAGGGCAACAATTTTTGGAAGGTCATAATCAATTTGTTGAATATTACGACGCCATGGTGGTAGCCGTGGCCGTGGCTCTGGCGGTGCGTACCTTTTTGATTGAACCCTTCAAAATCCCGTCTGGATCAATGATTCCGACCCTGTTGGTAGGAGATTATCTATTTGTCAATAAAATGGCTTATGGACATCGCGCCCCTTTTATACGCTCACGTTTATTTATGGGAGAGGGTCCGCGTCGCGGCGATGTAGTGGTGTTTGAATATCCCCGTGATCCTGGTAAAGATTATATCAAACGCGTAATTGGTCTGCCAGGCGACCGTATTTTATACGAAGGACATCGGCTCTATATCAATAACGTGCCCGTTAATTACCAAGCCAAAGAAAGTTATTCCTACCAGAATGAGCGCAACCAGCGTGTGGATGCCGAGCTCTATTTGGAGCGATTGGCCAATTCTGAATATAGCGTGTTATGGCAGCGGGATGGTTTGTCCAGCATGAGAACCAGCGAAGTGGTACCAGAGGGGCACTATTTTGTCATGGGAGACAACCGCGACAATAGCAACGATAGTCGCTTTTGGGGCTTTGTGCCCGATTATCGTCTGGTCGGTAAGGCGGTGGTGTTATTCTGGTCATGGGATGTGCAACAAAGTGCTGTGCGTTGGGATCGTTTGTGGAAGGCGATACAGTAGTTGCTCCGATAACTCCGGTGCTCTGGTTTCAACAACAGTTTGGCTACCTGTTCACTGAATCATCGTTGTTGGAACAAGCCCTGCGCCATCGCTCTATTCAGCAACAGGATGAAACGGTATCACACAATGAGCGATTGGAATTTCTTGGTGATGCCGTGCTCGATTTGGTCATTTCTGCGGCGTTGTTCCAACGTTTTCCCGCAGCTATGGAGGGAAATTTATCCCATTGGCGTGCCGCTTTGGTCAACAGTCGCGTTTTAAGTCATCTCAGCCAACAGGTTGGCTTGGGAAATTACCTCCAGCTCGGTAAAGGCGAAGATCAAAGCGGTGGACGTCATAAGGATTCCATCTTAGGTAATTCGTTCGAAGCGTTGGTAGGGGCGGTATTTCTTGATGGTGGCTATTCGGCTGCGCAACAGCTGGTAGAGCGACTGTTTCTGGCGCAATTGGAGCAAATTCGGTTGGAAGAGGGGGCTCGCGATTACAAATCGCTGTTGCAAGAGCGATTGCAGGCACGCGGTCAGCCGCTACCGAGTTACCGCATTGTAGCCCT
This sequence comes from Magnetococcales bacterium, assembly GCA_015228995.1. Classification (GTDB taxonomy): domain Bacteria; phylum Pseudomonadota; class Magnetococcia; order Magnetococcales; family JADGCH01; genus JADGCH01. Next base: position 10,307 of record JADGCM010000039.1, on the reverse strand, counting down.
ATCTGGCGCACCGCATCAGCGCCTTTTTAATGTTGAGTGTCTAATAGATGGGGTGGTGTGCAGCAGCGGTCAAGGGCGCAGCCGACGGGTAGCGGAACAGCAAGCTGCCTGCGCTGCGCTTGACAAAACTAACAAGTTATCTCCACCAGGGTGATGTCGTCTTCAAAGACAGCGCTATTGGTATAGGCTGCCAGTTGCAGCACCAGATCGTCCAAAGGCCGTTGATTCATGGATGCCTGCTGCAAAAATAAGGTCAACCGGTCGATACCAAACAGTTCCCCCTGTGGTGATGCGGCTTCAACGATACCGTCGGAACAGATATAACAACGGTCCCCAGGATGAAGTGTCAACGCCGCATCTGCATCGGCTGTCCCGAGAGAGGGGATAATTCCCAACGGTGGCAACAGCGACGGCAAGGACAACACCACTCCGCCACGTCGCAGCAGCAGACACTCTGGCAGACCAGCATTCCACAGCCAAGCCCGGCTACGATCTGCGGTTATTTCCAGTAAAGCAGCAGCAAAAAAAATGCCGGTTGGTAAGCGGGCACACAGTTGTCGATTGATGGTGTCCAGGATATCGGCCGCTGTGGCCCCCCGCCGGGCCAAATCGTGCAAGATATAGGTCACCAGTGGGCCGCCAATCGCAGCGGGCAAGCCGTGGCCGGTGAAATCTCCCAACAGCACCAATTGTCTGCCATCTGGGGTGAAGGTGGCAAGCAACATGTCCCCAGCGGTCTGCTCCACAGGCGCAATCAGAAAACGCAAATGGCGTTGATCGACCACATCGGCCTGACGCATTTTCAGAATGATCGACTCGATCAAGTGGCGTTCCTGCAACAACGTTTGGTTGTGTTGGTCCAGTTTTCTATAGGCCTCTTGCAAAGCCAACTGGGTTTTGACCCGGGCGACCACGATGGGAATGCTAAATGGCTTGGTGATATAATCGACAGCACCAAGGTTTAGTCCCTGCAACTCGTCTGCGTCCTTGCTCATGGCTGTTACAAAGATAACTGGAATAGATTTTGTGTCTAAATTCTCCTTGAGCTGGCGACATACTTGGTAGCCGTCCATGCCCGGCATCATAATGTCTAACAAAATCAGATCTGGGTGCGGCTTGGCGGCAGCGATCTTCAGGGCTGTTTGGCCATTGATGGCCGCCTTAACGCTGTAATCGTGTGACAAAGCCCCTTTTAGAATATCGATGTTTTCCGGGGTATCATCGACCACCAATATGATGGGCCGGCGCGGATGGTTACTCATCCTGGTGCTGTTCCATAATCGCCACCAACAGCGGTTTTAGCTGCACAAACAGGGCGGCTAACGTTGGGTCAAAATGTTTACCTGCTTCGTTACGGATAAACTCCAATGCCCGCTCCACCGGCCAAGCATCCTTGTAGGGACGCTTACAGGTTAGGGCGTCAAAGACGTCTCCTAACGCTGTCAGACGGCCTGCCAGCGGAATGGCCTCGCCACTGAGCCCGTTTGGATAGCCGCCCCCGTTCCATTTTTCATGGTGCGTGTAGGCAATCGTCGCCGCTGATTGTAATAATTCAGAGTTTTGCTGACCGATAATTTTATAGCCAATCTCGGGATGCTTTTTGATGATCTCAAATTCTTCTGAGGTTAATTTGCCCGGTTTGAGTAGCATTTGATCAGGGGTGCCGATCTTGCCGATGTCGTGCATCATGGAGGCATACATCAGCTGTTCCGCCTCGTGATTGGCCATTCCCAATTTGGTGGCCAATAGTCGCACATAATGGCTCATGCGGATGACGTGCATTCCGGTTTCATTGTCGCGATATTCAGCCGCCCGTCCCAACTGATGGATCATCTCCAAGCGGGTCTCTTCCAGCTCTCGGTTGCGTTTTTGCAGCAACTCGGTGCGTTCGGAGACTTGGCTTTCCAATAGCCTTTTTTGATTATTGAGCAGCAGGTGGGTTCGGACCCGGGCATGAACAATGGGGATGCTAAAGGGCTTGGTGATGTAGTCAACAGCACCGAGATTGAGACCGAGCAGTTCATCAACGTCACGACTCATAGCGGTAACAAAAATTACTGGAATCTTCTGGGTGGCCGGATCGGCTTTGAGTCGGCGACAGACCTCATAGCCATCGATGCCAGGCATCATAATATCCAATAGAATAAGATCCGGTTGCGGTAAAATCGCAGCGGCTCTCATGGCAACATGGCCATTGGGGGCTGGACGGATGGTATATTCTGCCGATAAGGCCCCGCGCAGCACATCGATATTTTCTGGGGTATCATCCACTACCAGGATGATCGGTCTGTCAGAAATAGTAGGCTTCATACGGTAATCCCCTCCTCCTCAGCCCATTGGCTCAGTAGCGTTAGGCTGGTTTCATAGTCATAGCGACTGAGAGAGTGCTGAATCGATGCCAGTCGCTCACGTTGTGACAGGCTTCTCGCCAGCGGGGCCATGCGGGCGACGACCTGCTCCACTTCGGCATCGAAACCGAGTAACAATGCCACCGCTTGCCGAAACAGCAGCTCAAGGCTCTCTCCTCCAGTAATGGCTTCCGTAGCATCAGGCAGCACATCATCATCGGCTGATGCTGGCAATAGCTCATCATCCATCACGCTGACGCCATCACTCGGCTCAACAGCCTTTCTGAACCGGCTGGTAAAGGTAAATTGGCTCCCCTGTCCCAGGGTACTCTCAACCTTGATATCGCCGCCCATCAGGGCGACCAACCGCTGACTCATAGCCAAACCGATGCCAATGCCACCATGGTCGCGATTCAGTGCGGTATCACATTGGGAGAACTTCTGAAACAGCTTGTCGATTTGTTGCTGGCTCATACCGATACCGGTGTCATGCACCGAGAACTTGAATAGCAGGTCAATATCGGTCTCAGCCACCGGCTCAACCTGGATAATGACCTGCCCAGATTTAGTAAATTTGATGGCATTAGCAAGCAGATGGCTAAGCACCTGACTCAAGCGGCGTGCATCACCATGGAGACGGTAAGGGGTTCCGCCTTTATTATCGAGCAGCAATTGCACGCCCTTCTTCTGACTTTTGGAACAAAATTTAGTCATCAGGGCATGGAGCACATCATCCAAGACAAACGAGACCTCCTCCATGACGATTTGTCCAGTTTCGGTGTTAGCAAAGTCGAGGATATCGGTCAACATCTGCAACAGGGCATGGGCGCTCTTGCTGACATTATTCAGGTAATCACGTTGCTTATCCGTCAAAGATGTTTGCAAACATAAGTAGGTCAGGCCAATGACAGCATTGAGCGGGGTGCGAATTTCATGGCTCATGTTGGCAATAAAATCGCTTTTAGCACGATTGGCTACCTCCGCTTTTTCGGCCATTTCCTCGGCTGTCTTACGGGCTTTGATCAACTCTTTAGTGAATTTTTTCTGCTCCGTGACATCGACAAAAACAGCTATCGCGGCCGATGTTGGCGGATCTTGGCGTTGAAATTTAGTCAAGATAGTACGGACGGAACGAGTCTGGCCGCTCCCATCTTCGATATCGTCGCAGGTATCTACCACTGTGCTGTCGTCATCAGCAGCAAGAACGCTATCAATCAATTGCTTCAAGTGCTGACAGGCAGCGGTATTGAATAGTTCCGTTAGATTTATGGTCTCAATTTGGTGTAGGCCTATTCCCTTAAAATTGCGGAAGGCCTCGTTGAAAAAGATGAGATTGCCATCACGATTAACAAAAAAGATGGGCAATGGCACCGCATTGATGAGTTGTCGCAATAATTTACGCTCGTCTAGCAGGGCCTGATGGGTTTTTTGTCGATCAGTAATATCGCGAATCACGCCCACTGTGCCGACGTATTGGCGCAACTGGGCCGAGGTATCGATACCGACATCACCATACAAACCGGTACTGTTGACCTCGACGTTAACGGTATCGGTAGGAGCGCTGATATTTTTGATCTCCGCTACCTCAGCCGGTTTGCCCGCTTTGGTTTTAAGACGAATCTCCAATCCCATCGTCATACGCACGCCGGTGCGCCGCTCATCAAATAATTTTTGGCTTGGATTGCTCGTCCCTGGGCCAATCCGCTTCAGTACGTCATCAATACTGACCAGTTTAACGTCGGCCTCGTGAATGATCTCGGAAAAGTGGCGACCGATCAGATCAGATTGGTGATAACCAAGACGCTCAATCGATTTGTTGAGAAAAGTAAACCGTCCTTCGGAGTCAATTTTATAGACAATATCGGGAATGGTCTGCACCAAGCCACGGAATCGGTCCTCCGACGCCGATAATTTCTCCATGCTACTGGTGAGACGCTCATTAATCTCATAAAGCCGGTGATTTTTCTCTTCCAGTTCGCGGTGGATGCGGTGCAACTCCAGCTGGGTGCTGACACGGGCTCTGACGATATAGGGGCTGATCGGCTTAGTAATATAGTCAGCGGCGCCCATTTGCAGCCCTTCTAGTTCATCTTCGACGCGGCTTCTGGCAGTGACAAAAATGATCGGGATATCCCGCGTCAGCGGATCTGATTTCAGATGACGGCAGACGGCATGGCCATCCATATCAGGCATCATGATGTCCAACAGGATTAAATCCGGTCGCGGTGTCATCCGGGCCAGCCGCAGCGCCAGTGCCCCATTGGTGGCTGGACGAACCATATAATCGGTCATCAACAGGCTTTTTAATACGTCCAGATTTTCAGGAACATCATCAACAATCAGGATAGTGGGCCTATTTTTTATGTCACTCATCAGTGTTATCCAAATCGACGTTCATGGCGGCCCCGCATTGTAGCAGAATTTGCATAGCGGCATCAAAGTCATACCGAGACACCAACTGCTCCATTTGCGTAATCCAGGCTAACCATGGTTGTGAACGGCTTGAAAGCTGACGTAGATTGGCTAAACTGTTATCAACATCGGCATCGAACAAGGCCAGCTGCCTTGCCACCTGCCGCAATAACGCCGCCCGTTCACCTTCTTTAGCCGCTGCTTCAGTGTCAGATTCTGGCACAACCTCCTCTGCTGTAGTGGTCAAACCGGGTAGTATCTGATCAAGGTTTCGACAGACGTGACCAAGCTCTTGGCTAACCCCCGCCAGTAGCAGCTTCAAGCCATCTGGGTCGGCCCAGCCAGTTTTGATACCCTGTTCCAGTGCGTAAGCCTCATCCTGGAGTGTCGTCGCCCCAATGGTACCGGCAATGCCTTTTAAGGTATGCGCCAATCTCTCGGCCATCTCCTGGTCGCGTGCGGCCAATGCCGCGCTAATGGCTTGGTCTACACCACCCTGATTGAGGCGAAATTTATGCAGCAGGTTGAGATAACTGCGGACGTTACCCCCCATGCGGCGCACCCCAGCCTGAGTATTGATACCGGGGATGAACGGTAGGGGCAATCCTGCATGCTCCACAACAGCATCGGCAACAACCACTACCGATGGTGACGATGGTGACGATGATAACGACGGTGTGATCCATCTGGATAAAGTCGTGAATAAGTCGGCTGGATCAATCGGTTTAACAATATGATCCTGCATACCAGCGGCCAAGCATTGCTCACGGTCACCGACCATGGCGTTGGCAGTCATGGCCAAGATCGGTAAGTGGGCCCAGCGCTGCTGCTGCCGGATAAGACGGGTTGCCTCCAGACCGTCCATAACCGGCATGTGTACATCCATTAACACGCCGTCGTAATCGTGTTGGGACACCATCGTTACCGCCTCTTGGCCATTTTGGGCAATCGTTACCGTAATATGGGCCTGTTCCAGTAATTCACGAGCAACTTGCTGATTGATTTCATTATCCTCTACCAACAACAGATGGGCGCCGGATAAGGAACCCATGAGATCGTGCCAATCCGCAGCATCCTCCGCAACATTGGCATCTAGAGAAATTTGTTGATCCTGCCGCGGCGATACCCCAAGCTGCACATCAAAGATAAACCGTGATCCCAGGCCTGGTTCACTCTCAACCCGTATTGATCCAGACATCATTTCGATCAGGCGTTGCGAGATGGTTAACCCAAGACCGGTACCCCCATATCTGCGACTGATAGAGGAGTCAGCTTGGCTGAAGGCTTGAAAGAGCCCCGATAGCTGTTCCGGTGTCATACCGATCCCGGTATCACGAACGGTAAATTGGAGCCGGACCGAACTCTGTTCTTGTTGCAGCAGCTCTGTGATGACAACAACCTCCCCTTGTTCAGTAAATTTGATGGCGTTGTTGCTCAGGTTGACCAGAATTTGTCCTAACCTGAGCGGATCACCGATGAGATGGTTGGGTACACCATCTGCGGTTTCTATGCGAAAGGTGATCTGTTTTTCCTGAGCTTTTGCAGCAAGCAAGGTCACGATTTGGTTGAATACTTGGGTCAAGGTAAACTCAATGCTCTCCATGTCCAGATGACCCGCCTCTATTTTAGAAAAATCGAGGATATCGTTGATAATCCGCAACAACGCCGCCGCTGAGTAATGGATTTTGGTGAGGTAATCTTGTTGTTTATGGGTGAGTTGGGTCTGCATACAGAGATGGCTGAGACCGATGATGGCGTTCATCGGCGTGCGGATCTCATGACTCATATTGGCCAAAAAGGCACTTTTGGCCCGAACAGCCGATTCAGCCGCTGTTTTAGCATCGATGAGGGTCAATTCTAATTGCTTTTGTTGGGTCACGTTGGAGAAAATAGCCACCGTCCAACCGTTGTCGATCGAACTCTCGGCAATCCGATACCATTTATTATTTAGTCTCCGTTCGATCAGTGGCTGTTGCGGATTGCGATGCTGGGCCATGCGTCGTGATAACCACTCCTCCTCACAACCAACGGCATCTGGTAACAGACCACGCTCAATGGCCTTACGGAGGATGCTCTCGTAAGAAACCCCTGCTACCGCAAAATCAGACAGCTCCTTATGCTCCCTTTGAAAGGCATTATTCCATAGGTGGAGACGGTCATCGGCATCGAAAATAGCAAAACCATCCTCAATGGTTTCCAACGCGGTCACCAACAACGATTCGATTTGGGCCAGGGTCTCGCTAACTTGGTTGAGAGAACGGCTTTTTTGGTTAAGCAGCTGTTCAAGCGTCGTTCTTGCTGTACGCAGCTGCTGGTGTCTGGTTTCGACGATTTCAGCCAGCTCTTCCAACTCATCACTGGTGCCCACCGGACACAGCTGCAGGGGGCTATCGTTACTGCTGTCGTGGATTTTGCGGTATAATGACAGGATGGGATCGGCAATTTTGCCACCCATACGAAACGCCAGTAAAATAGCACTAATCAAGATAGCTAGGCCGAGCAAGGTCTCGTCGACGATGGTTTCGTAAACTGGTCGCAGCAGCGTAGCACGATCAATGACGATTCTTAGGTGAAGTTGCAGTTTGTTCAGCCAGTAGTAACGTTTGTCCGGATAAACCGCCAACTCCATGGGGTCCTGATGCGTGACGCTACCGGTATCAACCAGCAGCCGCTCCCCCACCAACCACCGGTAACTGGCTTTGTCCGTGGCTAAAAATTGTGCCAGAATTTTGGTCAGATCAAAATAGACCACAGCAGCCCCTTGGGCAGTCTCATAGAACTGGATGGGGTAACTGATAAGAAGGAGTCGTTGCTCGTGATCGACCATTACCGCCGAACGGTCCAACCCCAATACCTCGCGTAACAACAGATGGGTACTCTCATACGCATCCTTGCGACCAATACCGGTATGGTGGATAAAGAGGGGCTGGGCATCGTAATCGACCAGTAAAAAGGTCGCCACATCACGCCCTTCGGCAAAATTAGCCACTAGTTGAGGAAGATAGCCACTGCGTCCGCTGCGATCCGTCATCGCTTGCACCACCAACGGATTGGCTGCCAGCCGCTTGACATTTTCTACCAAGTGATCAATGTGCTCGTTAAATCTCAGCAGTTGTCCCCGCCCTTCTCCGGTGTAGCTGGAAACAACTCGCTCTTCGACCAAATCGACGATACGCAACGTCATCAGAGCGGTCAACAAAGCTAGCGCCACGGCAACGAAGAGCGAAAATTGTAAAACCAGTCGATTAACAAGTTTTTTGTTGGCAGGCGTCTTCAATCGAGCCCTTTCTGTGGCATAGCGCCGTCCTTGAGAAAACGTGTCAGCTGGTAATCTTCCATACTCAGGGCATCGTGTTGCTCGGCCGTGAACGGATTCGCATAATTTTTAACCAGGCCATGATAAACTTTAATATGCTCCAGGGCGTCGCGAATAGCCTGTCGGTCCGTCGTACCCGCCTCACGCATGGCAATAGCCAACAATTGGAGCAGATCGTAGGCGTGAGCAAAACCACTGCTGACGTGCAGCAGAGCGGTGGTGTCGGTGTGAAAATAGTGTTGATAACGGGCTAGGGTTTGACGCCATAGTGGCGTTGCAGCATGCAGTGGGATGGTTTGTGGAAAAAAAACATTTTTCTCTGCCAACAACGACGACTCTTCTGTCGTAAAGGCATCGCCGATAAATCCCCAGTGAGCGATCACTGGCATGGTTGGTACAGCCTGAAACAATACCTTCAAAAAGGCCTTGCCGCTCTTGGGTGCCGCAATCAGCAACACCACATTGGCCCGAGAAGCACCGATTTGGGCCACCACCTCCTGAAAATCTTTGGTTCCAGTCGGAAAACCGACCACATGCGCAGGTTGCTGTCCAATTTGAGACAAGTGCGCTTGGGCGAGATCTTTGCCATTCCGACCCCAAGCTGTATTTTCAAAGACAATGGTCATTCGGTCACCGTGAACAACGGCTCGATCAGTGAGAAAAGGAATCACCAACCGATCATTAAGACTCGCACGGAAGACAAAGTTGGGCTTTTGCCCATTGTCGACCAATTCAGCAGCGGCAGCCCACGGGATCAGATAGGGCACTTGGAGCTGTTGGATCAAATCCAATTCAGCCCGAATGACATCGCTGCCCTTACCGCCGATAATGGCTACTAGATTAGCCTGATCGGCAAAAGCACGCAGATTATCACGCCCACGTTCTGGCATACCGCGGTGATCTTTGGCCATTAATAACAATGGACGACCGAGTACCCCCCCTTGCTGATTGATGTCGTCGATAGCCAACTCGGCACCTTGCTTGACGGCCAAGCCAACCTGGACGCTTTGCGAGGAGAGATCAGCATCTAAACCGATGATCAGCGGGGATATATTGGCGGTTGCAAGACGCTCTTGGGCGATTATCTGTTGGACTTTGGCCATCACATCGGGACCAACGAGGCGTTCAAACTTGCGAGGTAAATGGGCGAGCGCCTGCTGAAAACGCTGTCGCTCTCCATCGGACAGGGTATGAATCTGAACACCAGCGCTGCGGATCGTCTCCAAAAAGGTGGCTTCGTAACGTTGCGTCTCCTCTCTTTCCCAGGCCGTGAGCGCCCGGGCTGCGGTGACAACGACCTGCTGATGCGGTGTTGATAAACGTTCAAAAACGCTTTTGCTCATGGCAAAGACGTAGCCAAGATAGGCATGGTGACTGAGGGTCAGATGCGATTGCACCTCATGAAATCCCATGCTGACAATGGCGACTAGGGGGTTTTCCTGTCCATCCACCACCCGGTCAGCCAGTGCTTGACGGGTGGTGTGAAAGTCGATGGGAATGGCACTGGCTCCCAATGACTCAAATTGATTCTGGAGAATGCGGCTGTTCATAATCCGCATTTTGAGTCCCCCAAAATCCTCTGGGGTACGTAGGGAACGGTTGGCCGTCCATTGTTTGAAACCGTTTTCCCAAAAAGTGAGCCCCTTCAAGCCAACGTTGTCGAGCCGTTCCAGCAACATGGCCCCCAATTGACCATCCAGGGCTTGATAGAGCAGTTGTCGCGACGGAAACAAAAAGGGTAAGTCCAGCACCTGCATGGCGGGGATGGTCGTACTAAATTTGGCTGTCGGGATCAGCACCAGATCTAACTCGCCCCGTCGGGCCATCTCCAACATCTGGTTATCGGTACCGAGTTCCTGGTTGGGATGAACGGAGATCTGGATAGAGTGGTGGCTATCGTCAGCGACCCGTTGCGCAAAACGCTCTGCAGCGGCGTAAAGTGCCGTACCGGGTGGAATGTTCAGCCCCAAGCGCAGCCGTTGTGATTGTACCTCACTGGTGGTGTGCGTGGGCTGTGACGTGGGCGAGATATGACGACGGCTCTGTATCCGATAAGAAAGCACAATAATAATTAATACCAGTATTACTGATAAAACTGCTATGATATTATTTTTTTTCATTACTCTTTCAACCCCTCACCCTGCCCTCTCCCACAAGGGGAGAGGGTGAAGAGGCCGCCTCATGCCTCCCCCTCTCCCCTTGTGGGAGAGGGGGTCGGGGGGTGAGGGGCG
>JADGCM010000038.1 GCA_015228995.1 Magnetococcales bacterium | reverse complement strand
TAATCGGGGAGGGATGTGTTGGCTAAGAAGCAAGGGCTACCGGTTATCATCGCTGAGGCAGGGGTCAATCACAATGGCTCGCTGGATATGGCGCTGCGCCTGATTGATGCGGCGGTGTTGGCCGGCGTCGATGCAGTAAAATTCCAGACCTTCAAGGCCGACCGGATGGTGTCGCGTAGTGCCGTCAAAGCGCGCTACCAGCAAGCTGAGACCGATCCGAACGAGAGCCAGTGGGAGATGATCCGGCGTCTTGAGCTGGATGAGGCCGCCCACGAGCGGCTGATGGCGCATTGTCGTGAGTCGGGTATCCAGTTTCTCTCTAGTCCATTTGATATTGAAAGCCTGGAATTTCTAGTGCAGCGACTGGGAGTTGAGGGGGTCAAAATTCCTTCTGGTGAGATCACCAATGCCCCTTTCCTGGTCCACGCGGGGGCCAGTCAGCGGGCCATCCTGTTGTCAACAGGCATGGCGACGTTGGGTGAAATTGAGTGGGCGTTGGGAGCCGTCGCTTTCGGTGCTACCGCTTTGGCAGGGGAGGAGGCCCCCTCCATTGAAGCCTTTGAAGTGGCTTACCGTTCCCCGGCTGGGCGGCAATTTTTGGAACAGAAGGTGACCTTGCTCCATTGCACCACCGAGTATCCGGCCCCCTATCGTGAGGTCAATTTGCGTGCCATGGATACCTTGCGAGCGGCTTTTGCCTTGCCGACCGGTTTTTCAGACCATACCCCCGGGATTGCGGTCACGGTTGCGGCTGTCGCTCGTGGCGCTTCTGTGATCGAAAAACATTTTACCCTTGATCGCAACCTCCAAGGTCCGGATCACCGTTCTTCGTTGGAGCCGGTCGAACTGGCCGAGATGGTACGTTCGATCCATGCTGTTGTCGATGCTTTGGGCGATGGCATCAAGGTGCCGATGCCGTCCGAGCTGGCCAATCGTGACATCGCGCGTAAAAGTCTGACGGCTGCCCGCGATATTAAGGCCCACGAGAGCTTTTCTACAGACAATTTGACCATCAAACGGCCCGGAGTGGGCATCTCTCCTATGCACTATTGGGAGTGGTTAGGGCGTTCGGTCGGACGCGACTATCGTCGCGACCAGGTGATCGAATGAGCGATCAGCTGACGGTATTAATCATGGGCGGCGGTGGCCATGCCGCTGTGGTGGTGGAGGCCCTGCTGCGGCAAAGGCCGGAGGTGCGGATTGTCGGTATTATTGATGAACGACCAGAGCAAGCCCGCAGTCGCGTTTGGCCCGCAGAGGTATTGGGAGGGGATGAGCAATTGGCCCGCTTCTCCCCGCAGCAGGTGTGGTTGGTCAATGGCATTGGTTCGGTGGGCATGGCGGCCCCCAGGCGGCAGATGTTCGAGCAGGGCAAACGGTTGGGCTACCGGTTTCTGAGCGTCATCCATCCGACCGCTGTTGTAGCGGCGCAGGTGCAGCTAGGGGAAGGAGTACAGATCATGGCCGGCGCGATTTTACAGCCAGGCTGTGGTGTCGGTGATAACAGCATCATCAACACCCGTGCTTCCATCGACCACGATTGTCAAATTGGTGCCCATAGCCACATTGCCCCTGGGGTAGTGCTGTGTGGCGGTGTTTCGGTTGGGCATGAGTCGCATATCGGTGCCGGAGCCGTGGTGGTGCAGGGGTTACGCATCGGCATGCGTTCAATTGTGGGGGCGGGCGCGGCGGTGCTGCATCATGTTGCCGATAGCCATCGGGTGATTGGCGTTCCGGCGCGGGAGATGCAAGGGTGACCCATACGATCAAAGGGTGGCGGGCGATATTGGTCTATCCAGAGAATTCGATTCTGGAAGCGGTGCGGGTGATGGACCAAGGGGCCTTGGGGGCCGCACTGGTCGTCAATGAACAACAGCGGCTGCTGGGGGTTGTTACCGATGGCGATGTACGCCGGGGATTACTGCAACGCATCAGTATGGAGGCTCCTGTGACAACCGTGATGTGTGAGACGCCGACGGTGGCACAGATGTCTGATTCAAAGGAGCATATTTTTGCCCTGATGCGGACGCGCAGTCTGAATCACGTCCCAATTGTTGATGATGATTACCGTTTGGTCGGTCTAGAAACCTTAAAGGTGATGGTCAGACCACAGCCACGCGACAATTGGGTCATCCTCATGGCAGGTGGGCTGGGAAGCCGTCTTGGGCCTCTGACCGAGCGCTGTCCGAAGCCACTGCTGCATGTCGGCTCACAGCCTATTCTGGAAATTATCCTCGAAAGTTTCATTGAACAAGGTTTTCAACAGTTCTTTATATCCGTCAATTACAAAAAGGAGATGATTCAGGACTATTTTGGCGATGGATCGCGTTGGGGGGTAGCCATTGACTACCTAGAAGAAAGTGAACGTTGTGGCACGGCTGGTTCGTTGGCCCTATTGCCGGATCGTCCCAGCCTGCCATTTTTCGTCATGAATGGCGATTTGCTGACCAAGATCAACTTTGTTCGTGCCCTCGACTTCCATATTGAGAATCAGGTGCAGGCCACCATGTGTGTTCGCAAGGTGGCCCAGACCGTTCCTTATGGGGTGGTTGAGCTGGAGAAGAGCCATCGGCTGTTGCGCATTGTGGAAAAGCCGGTGGAGGAATATCTGGTCAATGCCGGTATTTATATGCTCAATCCAGAGGTGCTGTCACTCATTCCGAGCAGTGGTTATTTTGACATGACCGACCTATTTCGGCGCGTCATTGAGGCGGGTTACGCTACTTCAGCCTTTCCATTTTTGGAATATTGGCTCGATATTGGCCGTATGGGGGATTTTCAACAGGCCTGCCAAGATTATCCCCGGGTGTTCAACATGGATGTCGCGACTACCCGTTCGGCTGTGGTGCCATGATCGGTGCCGATCAGACTGTCTTGGCCGTTATCCCAGCCCGTGGGGGCTCGCGTGGGGTGCCGCGTAAGAACGTGCGGTTATTGGCCGGTCGGCCGCTGATTGCTTGGAGCATCGGTGCTGCCCAGGCTTGCCCCGCCATTGATCGGCTGATTGTCTCTTCGGAGGATGACGAGATTATCGAGGTGGCGCAGCAGTGGGGCTGCGAGGTCCCTTTCCGTCGTCCTGCTGCTTTAGCGACGGATCATGCCTCTTCCATTGATGTACTGTTGCACGCCCTGGATACGCTGGCGGATCAACAACAGCGCTATGACTGGTTGCTGTTGTTGCAACCGACCTCGCCCCTGCGCACCGACGAAGATATCCAGATGGCACTGCGGTTGTGTCGTCGAGATGATGTCGCGGCGGTGGTGTCATTGGTAGCGGCAGCGCATCCACCACAGTGGAGCTATTATTTGGATCATGACGTGCTCCAGCCGGTGATGGCGGGGCCGGTCATTCCGCGTCGTCAAGATTTGCCGCAGGCTTACACCCTGAATGGGGCGGTGTTTATGGCTCGGGTGGACTGGTTGCGGCATAACCGCTCCTTTTTGACGGCGGAGAGCCGTGGTTTTGTCATGCCAGCGGAGCGTTCGATCGATATCGACTCAGAGCTTGATTTCGCCCTGGCGGAACTGCTGGCCCGTTCAAGAAACACATGAGGCGTTTTATTGCCGTTAGCGGCAGCCGGGCCGATTATGATCTGATGAGCCACCTCTACCGGCGGCTGCACCACGACCCCACCATCGAGCTTAAATTACTGGTTTGTGGCTCGCATCTGTCGCCCACCTTTGGGCGCACCATTGAGCAGATCCGTCAAGATGGCTTTGACATCTTGTTAGCGATGGAGAGCTTGCTCGATTCCGATTCGAGTGCGGCGCGGGTCAAATCAGCGGCTATCTTCCTGCAGGGGGCTGTCGATGTGGTCGCCTCCTACCAACCCGATGCCATTCTCTATCCCGGGGATCGTGAAGAGGCGATTATCGCTGCCCTGTTAGGGGCTTATCTGGAAATTCCGACGGTGCATTTCTTTGGCGGTGATCACACCTGTGATGGCCATGTCGATAATCCGGTGCGTCATGCCACCTCCAAACTATCGACCTGGCACTTGGTGGCGTTAGAACAGCATCGCCAGCGTTTGTTGCAGATGGGGGAGCTGCCGGAGCGTATTTTTAACGTCGGTAGTGTTGCTCTTGACAAATTTATCGAACAGAGGCCGCTGCCTTTGACCGCCATTCGCGATTATTTTCGTCTTTCCCCTCACCCCCCGACCCCCTCTCCCACAAGGGGAGAGGGGGAGCATGAAGTGGCCGGTGCGCAAGGCGTTAAATCAATTGGTGAGCAGTTCGCTTTGGTGATCTTTCACCCGGTGGCAGCAGAAAAAGAGCAGGCCGGCCGCTATTTTGAGAATATCCTGCTTGAACTACGGCAGCGACAGATCCAGGCTTTCGTCGGTGCCCCCAATTCCGATGCTATGAACCGTGCCATCTTCGCTGTGGCGCAGCGTTATGAGCAGGAGCCTCACTTCATCTTCTATCGTAGTTTACCCCGTGAGCTGTTTTTATCGATCTATAAACAAAGCCGGTTTATCATCGGCAATTCGTCGAGCGGCATTTTAGAAGCGGCTTCTATCCCCATCCCAGCCATCAATGTCGGTTTGCGGCAGCAGGGGCGTGCGGCGGCGGCCAATGTCATTTTTTGTGGCAGCAGCCGGGATGAGATCGGTGCTGCCATCGATCAAGCTACCTCGACGCCATTTCTAGAGACAATACGCACCCTGGTCAATCCGTATGGCGATGGTCATAGCAGCGTCCGGGCGCACCGGTTATTGCAACAGCTAGATTTTCGCTCTTTGATTGACAAGCGCGAGGACCCCCTTTCCCCCTCACCCCCCGGCCCCCTCTCCTACAAGGGGAGAGGGGGAGCATGAAGTGGTCCCTTGCCTACCGGTTTATCGCGATTTATGGGTTGCCTACTTAGCTGCGGCGGCGATAGCGACCCACATTTTAGAGGCCTCTTTGCCTGGGTTGGGGCCATGGTTTAAGCCAGGACTGGCCAATATCTTCACCTTGGTGGCTTTTTTTGCTTTTGGTTGGCGGGCCGCTGTTGCTGTCACCATGATCCGGATTACAGCTGCCTCAATGGTACTCGGAACTTTATTTACCCCCACCATCGTCTTGAGTTTATCTGGAGCTGCGGGTGCCTTGCTCGCTCTTGGCATGGTGCGACGACTATTGCCAACAGCTGGCCCGGTGGGTTGTTCCCTGTTGGCAGCATTAGCGCACATTACCGCCCAACTGGTAGCAGTGATAGGATTGCTGACCGGCTTAGAGGGTCTAGAGGCGCTGATGACGATATTGCCATGGTTTTTGACCGCCTCGTGGTTGACGGGGCTGTTCAATGGCGTTGTGGCGCAATTGATCCTGGAGCGGATGGATGGGTCGGTTGACCCTATCCGACACCCAAAGCCTTGAAAACAGCATCCACTGGATCACTAAAGAAAGACGTTTGAAACTTCGCGAACAACTCTCCCGGGATGGTCGGAATATCTCGAACACTGGCCATAGGCAACAGGATTCTTTTTGCCCCACCATCAAAGGCGACTTGGAGAGTCTCAGCTAGATTTTCAACCGGAACGATGCTCCCTCCAAGGCTCATGTCACCGAGTACCACCATCTGTCCTTGAACTGGCTTCTTTAAGATCCCGGAGCAAAACGCTACAAATCCAGCCAGAGTCATTGTCTTAGTTGGCCCAGTGTTATGTAATTCAACGATATGGAGATGAAAGTCATGGTCGCCTGCCTTCGCTCCGCCGCTGATTCGATGCACATTGGCTTTGAAGTAGTCGTAGGAGATCCTTAGGGCTTCTTTGGCAGCACTGTTAGATCCTAGGCCGGATGCGGTCATTTTACCGTTTCCTGCTGTGGTCTGGGTTTCTAATCGGTACAGCCCTAGATGGCCAACACTACCGGTAGCAATGGTGTGGAGCACACCCGGGTTCAACGGACCCTCAGGGATCAATTTGTCGCCCCCCTGTTCAGGCACGCCAATAAACCTCTCTTCCATTGTCTGCTGGTCGAGGTAGGAGAAGTGAACGTCGAAAAATTCCATGCCCCCGATTTTTTTAAGTTGCTCCTTGATCCGTCGCCTGGTCTCTAGAGCATACTCAAGGCAACGACGAACGACCTCCTTGTCGAAATCTCCGGAGGGGTAGAGCAGTTTCAATAAGCCAGACACGGTTCTCCGCACAGCAATTGTGTCGCGTTGGTTTAGATTGTTGCCGAGTTTGAAATAGCGGTCAATGGCATCGGCGAAATTGCGCTTGCGCATCTCCCGCATGAATTCAGCCAGATAGTCGGTGATCAGGCCATAGCGGTTGGTAAAAAACTCCGGACGCATCTTCGGGACTTCCCAGCCAGGAATGTAGGCATGAAACCGGTCAAAGAATGCTGAATCAATCATCGCTTCCGGGAATGGTGAAAGCAGGTGGCTGGTCTTGACCAAGGTGTCTAGTGTTTGGTTGATGTTGCCTACAAAAACCATGCTGGCGGATGCAGAGATGGCATCCCGGCCTCGGGCAAAAGAGCCCGATGCCATATAATCTTTCATGATTTGGACGCCATCCTTCTCCTTGAACGATAACCCTGCTACCTCGTCAAATGCGACAACATCCCACACTCCCACCAAACCAACCAAGCGACGAGCCATATTGTAAAAGAGGTTGGCGACGGTGGTCTGCCCCCCTGAAATCAGGATGCTGTTTGGGCTGACCTCCTTATAGATATGGCTCTTACCCGTGCCTC
The DNA here is from genome assembly GCA_015228995.1 of Magnetococcales bacterium. GTDB lineage: Bacteria > Pseudomonadota > Magnetococcia > Magnetococcales > JADGCH01 > JADGCH01. The sequence continues at coordinate 6,183 of JADGCM010000038.1, read as the reverse complement.
TCGGTCCAAGTTCACAGCAGTTGTAATTGTTCTCCACGAAGGGAATCATGCGAACAAGCAGATGCCAATGTACCCGAGGTTCCAACACACTCGGCTCCATTCCGGTAGAGCGCAGCAGCACCTGAATCCACTCTTCCTCGGTGAATGCCCTCCGTCCTTCAAATATTTCACTCATGTCCATGTTGGGCATTTGGATCGGCTTTAATTCACCAATACTGAATGGCGAGCCTTTCTGTCCCTCTTCATGGTAGTAGTACATCGTGATAATGCACCATATACCGCCGACTAGTAGTTTCTCATATTTTCTGACATCGGCACCCTTGATTTCGGCATCTTTCACGCCAAGGTTGGCCAGCATGGCCTCATAAGCATCCCGCTTTTCATTAAGACGCACAGTGACCTTATCAATGATCTTGAAGCTACCGCGCTCCTTGATTTTCGACTTGATCTTTTCCGCCTCGTCTGGCCGGACATAGTTTTCCGCCAAGATACCTTTGACCGTCTCCAGTCCATCCCGGATGGTTTCATCATCGTCGGAGGCGCAATAGGAACCTAGGAGGTATTCCAGGACGTAAACCGGGACGTTTGCTCCCTCCTTGACCAGCTTGGTTAAATCTTTTCTCACAACTCGACCCGCAAAGTGACGGTTGAGAAGTTCATCTACACTGTTGTTTTTATGTTTAGAAATCATTAGAAAAAGCCATATCGATGGTTACGCCCATCCGTAACTCCTCAACCTCAGTATCGGTGTTGCGCACAATGAGCTGATACTGAGATCGTTTGTCGAAGGTGCGGCTAGCAAGGGTCAAACGCACCTCCTTACGCCATTCGTTCATATCCTCGGATGAACTGTCAAAGGTTACCGATTCCACATTGGTGATAGGATTTTCCCCGTCAAAGATCGCCACCCGTACTCTGACAGGCTTGACCCGTTCGGAAACCGCCTCGTTCTGGATCAATATAAAGCGATGCCGATTGGTGGTGACCTTGAAGGTGTTTCCCAGCACGCTGAGGCCAACCGTTCGTACCTTGGTGGCCTCAACGGATTTGCCCTTCACCTGCTGGATTTTTATGATGGGCACCACGATCTCTTGTAACGTGGCCCCACCGTGTACGAAGCGCGCACCGCCTACGAAATGGAAGCGACTGGCCCCTTTGGGCACCCAAAAATCCAAGCCATTCGTCGTCCCAGCCGTGTCATTCGTAGAGCCACGAATTGCCATGGCATCAACAGGAAGATCACGTCCCAGCAGATAGCGCTTCTTGGAAAGAATGGTTCCCGGTGGTTTGTTAGCGAGAGCATTCTTATCTGTTTCGGATGGAGGCTCCATCTGAAACAAAAAGCCATGGTCTGAGGTCACCAGGATGTTCGTAGCATTCAGGTCGTTGATCATTTTGGAGACCAAGGTGGTCAATTCATTGATGGTCTCTCGCACAGCCTGAAAGGTTTCTTCCTCACTGGAAGCCGTATCGCCAATAGCGTCAATGCGGTTGTGATAGATATAAATCACTCGATAGGGCCGTATGAACTCTCGCCCTTCCGGCTTTTTCATAGCCATGAGGGCATCGGCTTTGAGGGCCGTTCCCTGAACCGATTCAAGAATTTTGCCGCGTTGCTCCAAACCGCTGGAAGATTGCCCATCCACCAATACTGAGCCGTTATCGGTGTAATCCAACCGTTTATGAGGCAACAAGGTAGCCATACCAAGAGCAGTATAGGAAGGCAAAACGCCAAGTTGGCTGCTCAGTTCGGCAGTGAAACGGTATTTGCCATTGAGTTGGTCTGTTAGCTCCTGGGCCGCCTCAAACCGCAGTGCATCACTAATGATCACGAATACACGACGTTCCTCTTTGGGAGGGAGCAGATGCTGGACATGTCGCTCGTAAAAAACCTGCTGCCCGGGGATTTCGGGGATGTGCCACCGTTTCTGCACCATGGTTTCTGTCATGGAACTCCAATTTATGGCCAGTGCACGGACGAACCAATTACCATAACAGGCCTCTACCTCGGTATGCAGCGGTTTAAGGATGTCCCAGCCCGCTTTTTTGGCTTCCACCGATGCTTCGGTGAACAGGCGATAGAGCTGATCCAGCCGATACAACTCCCGAGTGTAGGCTTGATGGAACTCTTGGGGTGTGGCATAGTTCAGACCATCGTGACCCAGACGGTTGCGTATGTTGAACAACTCAGCAGCCTGCAGGAGGGCATCATAAACCCTGCGCATGGGGCGGTGTTGATCCGAGGCCGAGGCCCAATAGCCATCTCGTCTCTGGGATACCGTGTTGCGAATATCTTCCAGATTGATCGTGCCGGCGGTTTCCAATACCCGATTGCGGAGCTGGCTGGCGATGGCTTTCTCGACCACCAAGAAGGTCTTAACATCCCCCAATACCTCCAAGGACAGGCCCAGCAGACATTCCTCCAGTCGGATAATATCGGCCACCCCCCCCGAGAGAATTTCGTAGCGGTGGCTGCGGCTGGTACTGTCCCGCCACTGGCCAAGGCAAACGACGGCATTGGCAGCGCCCTTTGCCGGAAAGGTCAGATGGCGCAGTGGGTCAGGAAGAGCGCATTGAAGGCTTTTATCAAAATCGGAAACCATCATACGGAGCAGAAAATTCCGTAAACTGGGATTTTCTTCCCGATAGCCGAACTGTTCCTCGACCATGCGCCAGAATGGTTGTTCAAGACCGTACTTCTTCACTTCGGACCAGGATGTTGGCGCGAGATCCGGGGCATCCTCATCCAGCTCCTGCAATAGGGCAATGACTATGCTGAAAAAATCTGGCCGGTCGGCTTTGGAGAGGACAGCCATGATGGCTTTATCAATCTCGTCTGGACCATCATCAGGCTGGATGAAGCGCTTGAGCCGGGCGACGCGATCCTTGTTGGCCAGAAAGGAGGCGCGTTCGGCCAAATGATCCCGCAGGCTCTGTTGATTTAGTTCCAATTCCCGAAGGTGCATAGTGGCGCTGTCGGCGGCAAAAGGAACCGCGTACAGCCTCATATCCAGAAACCAGTCTTCATCTGTAGGAGGTGGGGAACCGGGTTGATAGAGCAAATAGCGTTCGGTGGGAGCCTCCAATTCCAGCCAGGATTTGACCAACAGGGCAGGTTCCCGATCCAGGCGCAGGAGATGAATACCTGGAGGTATCACATGAACTAGGGACTCCTCGAACTCCCGGCCTGGGTCCTGCCAGAAGACCAGCCGATGACCCTCTTCAAACGGGGTCGCCAATCGCTTGCGTATGATATCCAGTTGTGACACTCAGTCTCTCCCGATTCCAACCCGGGTGACAGGGCAATCAGGAAACTTCCGATTCCAGAGCTCTAGGTTGAACAGATGAGCAGAGAACCCTTTTGCCCAACCGTTCGGCTGAGGACCACGCAGACAGCCATCATGATGTTGCAACAGAGCAGCCGACAAATTGGTGAAATAGCTCGGGTCTAAACCAGTCATGCCAATGAGGGTCAGGTAGCGCAGGGGCTTGGCCGGAATTCCCCGATCCAGTCCAAGATAGATCAGACTGTCGATGAATTTTGGAAACAGTTCGGCATGGATCAGGGAGCGGGAACGCATCTTTTCAAGGAAGTCGCTCTGTTGCGTGTCCCTGTGTTGGCTGGGGATTTTGCTCTGATCGGGATCCTTTACCTCGACCAGCCAGAATGCATCTTCCCATTCCACCACGAAATCGACCGCTTTCATCAATCGGTTCAGGCCATGTCCACGGCCATGATGGTCGAGTGACAGTACCGACCGAGCCTTGGAAAAATCGAAGTGAATATCACCTTCGATCCAATCGGGGTTAGGTGTGGTCATCAATGACCCCCCTTGAAGGCTTGTTCCATCTCCTGATCATAAATCCGCAGGTATTCTTCGGCAATCTTGTTGGGGGTGATGGCTGCATAACTGGAGCATGAATTGGCCGTAACGCCGTCAGGACCGGAATCATCCATGGCAAAATAGGTCACCGGAGTCCGTTGTTTTAGCAGGTCGAGTTCTTTCAGAAAGGCAAAATTGTGGGTGGCCAGAAACACCTGGATGCCCCGGTTCGCCAGCAGGATGAGAATGTTGGCCACATGCTGCATCAAGGATGGATTCAGGTTGGCTTCCGGCTCATCCCAGAACAGGGTTGTTCCTGTCAGCAGGGAGCCGTTGTGAATCAGTTGCCAGATCAACGCCAGCTTGCGATAACCTTCCGCAACCAAATGCATTTCCAGGTTGGCGCTCTGGTGGTTCAGGAAAAAGGCGTCACCTTCTGTCACAACTCGGCCACCAATCAGTTGCCGGATTTTTTCCAGAATGTCCCTGTTTTCTTCGGCAGGCTTCCCTTTTCTGACAGGGAGATAGGCCATTTTCAAAATATCGTAGTAGACCTCATCAAAGGCCATCTCGTATTTGTCATAGAGAGAGATGAAGCCAGGCGCAAAAGAAAGCACCTCCTTGACGGGAATATAAACCGGTTGCTCAAGGAGCAAGTCGGGAGGGAATTGGGGGGCCAGCCCGTCAGACGCGTTATGCCAGTTGGCTTTTACGGAGTGTTGGCCCATTTCCACCGTGATTTTAGTGACGGTTCTGCCCGACCTGCGCCGGGTCAAACGGCGAAAATCGTTGTCCCGTGGCCTGAACACGGTTCCCAGCTTTTCATCCAGTGACCGTCTGTTGGAAGACTGACACGCCTGCAAGCAATAGAGCAATTTGAGTAGATGTGTTTTTCCAGTCCCATTAGCTCCAACAAACACATTGATCCCTTGGGAAAACTGGATATCCAGAGATTTGAAGACGGTAAAATTTGTCAGGATCAATCTGGTAAACATCAATCTTCTCCCTTGTCCCCTGTGATTGCCGCCACCTCAGCCAAGAGGTTTCCGAGCTTGCCGTAGTTTACCTTGACGCCGTCATCCAGGTCCAAGGTGATGCGCTGGTCTGCAAAATGACGCAGTTTTTCATCATATTGGGCTAATTCTTCCTGCTGCACGCGCAGCTTGTCCAGCTCCTTTTGAGCCTTATTGCGGACGGCAGTGGAGGAAGCAGCGGCGATGTCCTGTCCTAGCTGCTCGGCGCGAGCACGTAGGCGGCTTTGCAGAGGGACGACATATTCCATACGCATACGCGACAAGGTTCCGGGGTGGTAACGGTGCAGGTAGACCAGACACTCAAAGGCTTTTTGCTTACCGCTGCTGAACAGCCAATAGATAGGCCGCTTTTTATAGGTTTTTAGGTGGTCCTTGAAAAAATCCCGGCTTAGATAGCGACGGACAGTATCCAATGGGGTTTCACCACCCTTTTGCCCCAAAGAGGTAGCAACGAATGCGAGATTTTCCCGTTCGTGCTCCTTGGGCCAAGCCACGGCCAGGAACTCGGCCAAGCGGTTGGTGGCATCGTCAGCGAACCAGTCGGTGTCGGTGATGGGAATGATGCCGTCCTCATCGGCGGGGAAGCTGGGATAACAATTTGGATCAAATCCTTCATTACCCGAATGGGCGTAGATCAGACCCGGAGCGTCCAGACTGTAGCGGCCCATCATGCAGCCGATGGCGTAGGAAATGAGCTCCTTGATGGTATCGATCAGCAGCAATTGCTCCAGTTCGCTGTCACTTTTACTGCCACCGTAGCGGTAGTGTGGATTGCACGTTAGGGTGATTTCATTCAATGGCACCTCAGGCGTCAGTTCATCCTGTAAGCCGTAGGCATTGATGAAGAGGCGGTTATTCTCTTCTTCGAGCCGTTGCATGGTCTCAATATCGGCTCGGCAGTGCTGTCGCCATGCGGCGTAGGAGGTGGCAATAGTTGGTTGTTTTAGGTAGCCAAATAATATTGGTAAATAGCTGAAATTCCATGATGTTGTATACGATTCAGAATCATATATAGCTATTTTAATAGCATGTAGTACAGTGGATTTGACATTAGAAATTTGCGGAATTGGCAACCCCCCAGATAGACCAACTGTAACATTTAATGTGCTACCCTGAATGGATAATAAATATGAAATTGCTTTGCTATTCAAAGCAGCTAAAACAAGTTCTAAATTATCTCCAAATAATGATGGGGCAGCGTCGACAAAGGCAAAGGAGTCATCTCTATAACGAAAAGATGTTGCCCCCGAACCAAATTTTCCCCATGAAACAGCCTCTTTAAAAAAAAATTTTATATTACGAATACATGATTTTTCAAAATTTCT
>JADGCM010000037.1 GCA_015228995.1 Magnetococcales bacterium | reverse complement strand
TGTAAATCCCTGGCCGTGGCTAAGGCGATTGGGAACATGAGGGCAGCGGTAGCGTTATTGGTCACGATTTGCGTCAACAGAGCGGTCACCACGTAAATCATGGTTAGCGAGCCTAATACATCTTTTTTGGCCCAGGCAATCAGGGTGCTGGCGAAGTATTGAGCGGCACCGCTGCTTTCTAGGGCTGTGCCGAAAGCAAAAGAGGCGGCGATGACCAGTAAAATGGGCCATTCTATGGTGCGCCAGGCTTGGTAACCGCTGACACAACCGGTCATCACCATCAACCCGGCGGACAGTAATGCCGCTGTCAGGGTGGAAAAATGGCTCAAGGTTGCCAGCACGACAAATACCAATAAGATGACTAATGCTAGCGCCGCGCGTCGGGGACTGGTTGGGTGGTCGGCCGCCAACCGTGCTTGCGGGTCTGTAAAATGGGAACTAGCACGATGGGGAAGCAGCTGCTTGCCGAAGCCGATGACGTATAAAAACACGGTTGCCGTGACTGGAACACCAATCCAACCCAATTCCCATAGAGAAAATCCCGGTAGTCCTGCCTTGTCACGCAGCAATGTATGGACAATCAGGTTGGTGCTTGATCCGACCAGGGTACAAAGTCCGGCTGCCGTGGTCACAAAGGCGAGCGGGATCATCAGTTGAGAGATAGGCAATTGGTAGCGTTTGGTCCAAGTATCGACGGCCGGGGTAAACATGGCCACTACCGGGGTATTGTTGATAAATGGGGAGGTAGCCACAATAGGAAGGCTCATCCGCCATTGGGCATGGCGGATGGAACGGGGTACTCCCAAGATGGTGTCGGTGATCCAACCAACAGCACCTGTTTCCTGTAATCCGGCTACGACCACGTAAAGCACGCCCACAGTGGCCATGCCTTCGTTGACAAATCCTGCCAGGGCCTGACGGGGGGTGAGAACGCCTGTAGTCAACAACAGCGCCACACCACCCAACAGCACCACGTATGCTGGATAGCGATTGATCGTTAGCAGTAGAACAGAGGCAACAATGATTGAAACAGCCCACCAGGCTTCTACGGTCATGGGTCAACACCAAAGGCGTATCAAAACACCAAGCTACCGACAAAGATAAGATAAAACAGCGATAATAGCGACAACCGCCAACCACTGACATGGCCGCGATGAAACATCCAGAACAACGTACCAATGGCCAACATGGTGACCGCAGCCGAGACCGTCAAGGAGCGATCAAACAGCCATGGCGTAAAGAAGAGACCGAAGGCCGATGGCACAGTGGCCTGGATCATCATCGCACCGCTGACGTTGGCCAACGCCAGCCGTTCGCGACCCTGCCGCACCCAAATTAGGGCATTCATGGTCTCCGGTAGCTCGGTGGCAATTGGGCTTAAAATCAGTGCGATAACCTGAGGCGCCACCCCAAACCAGATTCCAACCGCTTCTACCTGCGCCACAAACAGATGTGACGCGGCGAAGATGACCACCAAAGCGATACCGGTCTGCAACGACACCCAACCCATGGCGGGATTGCTCTCTTGGGGACGAAATTTGAGAGGCTCTAACTCTTCTTCACCACCCTGTTCGCCGCTGACCTCCTTCATGACATAGAGACCATAAGCGGCTAGGAACAAAATGCCAAGCCACGGTTTAATCGTAAAGGCCACAAAACCAAGGGCAACCTTAAAGATGAAGATGGCCATAAACCAAGCTTGATCGCGGCTCAGGCGGGTGTGATCGACATCAACCATGATGGTGCGACCGGTGAGGCCGCGTTGGGAGGCATTGGCCATTAATGCCAAGCCGACGATACCGTAGGTAAGGGTGCTCAGCACCATCGGCCCTGCCAAGGCGGCGCCAACACCGATATCTTTTTGACCGGGTCCGTCGCCGAAGGCAACCGCGACTAAGGTGACCACGCTCTCTGGCAAAGCGGTACCAAAGGCGGCAAGGATGGTGCCCGTAGCCGTCTCACCCAGGCCCATTTTGCGGCCTAGCCACTCGACCCCGTTAACAAATAACTCACAAGCTAAATAAATGGTCACCGCCGAGGCGATGAGAAGGACAAAGGTAACAACCATGACAAACTCCAGCGGCAGGGGGCCGATTAGCCAAGATCTTGAGACAGAAACAACCCCCGGCCCCCAGTTGCCAGGATTCATTCTGTCCAAGGTCTCGTCAAGCCTTCCCCGCGCCGAGCGTGCCATGACGTCGCTGACGTCAGGTATGTTGACACACCCCTAGTGACTACTCCCCTCGAATACTGGGGACAGTCTATACCAGAGTGGTTGATTCTGTCAATGGATTTGACATCCAACTATGTGGTATTCTCCTTTACATTCATCGAACGGAACGTCGGGAGTCTGTTGACACTGAAAGATTCAATTGGGCAGGATAAGCGGGAGAATAGGATGACCATGGTTTTTTGTCGTAGCTGCGGTAAGGAGATAGAAGCGACCGTATCGCCATGTCCCCACTGCGGGGTACCAACAACTGCCGTTCAACCCACCAAAAAAAGCCAAACCGTTGCAGCAGTGCTGTGTTTATTCTTGGGGGGCTTTGGTGGCCATCGTTTTTACCTCGGCCCGACGTGGGTTGGTATCGTCTATCTGTTGCTCTGCTGGACGGCCATTCCCAGTCTTATCGCCATGGTAGAGACTTTTATCATCGTGTTTTCTAGTCAGGATACTTGGGCGACAAAGTACAACGACGGCATTATTACACCACCAACGCATATTGCTATCAAAATTCTGGCTCTGCTGCTGCCACTGCTGATGGTGGTGGGTATCTTTGTGTCTATACTGGTTCCAATCCTAGCTGAGAACGAATAAAGAAGACACACCATGAGTCCACATAAAAAAACGCATGATTTGCGTGTTGATTTGGAGGTTATCGCCAATTTAGTGGTGAATAATGCGCGCGTTCTTGATCTCGGATGTGGCAACGGCGCTTTATTGGATTACCTCATCCACAGTAAAAATGCCCGCGGCTTTGGCGTTGAAATCTCACACGAAGGGGTCCATGCCTGCATCACGCGTGGGGTACCAGTCTACCATGGCGACATTGATCAGGGGTTGCTCGATCACTTGGATGACAGTTTCGACTACGTTATCCTGTCTCACACGTTGCAAACTATTCAGAAGCCCCGTTTTGTGCTCCAAGAGATGCTGCGTGTGGGTAAGAAGGTCATTGTTTCATTCCCAAACTTTGGCCACTGGCGCGTGCGTATGCAATTGGTATTACATGGTCGTATGCCGGTAACCCACCAACTACCCTATCACTGGTACGATACCCCCAATATCCACCCCTGCACCGTGGTTGATTTTCTGGCACTGTGCCGGGAGCTGCCAGTGCGTGTATTGGAACAAATTCCGCTGGGTTCCACCGGTCACCGGCCGGATGGTCTAATCAAGGGATGGCTGGCCGGGCAGCTGTCTCATCCGGCGGTTGCCAATCTACTGGCCCCCATGGTGGTATTCTTGCTGGGGAAGGAGCAACAATCGTGACCGAGCGGATTCAGCCTTTAATTACCGCAACAGATATTGCGCAACGCCTCCAGACACTGGCTGGTGAGATCGCCCCGCATATCGGCGCTACCCCTTTAATCGTGGCCATTTTGAAAGGTTCGCTGGTTTTTTGCGCCGACCTGATACGGCAACTGGGATACCGTGGGGTACGGCCGACATTAGACGTTATGGTACTCTCATCTTACGGTTGTGACACTAGCAGCAGCGGCCACATCCAGGTGCAACTCGACTGCCGCGAAGAGATCAAAGACCGCCAGGTGTTGTTGCTTGATGATATTCTTGATTCCGGCCTCACTCTACACTTTGCCAGTCAACAGCTGCGCCAGCGCGGAGCGGCTACGCTGCACACGGCAGTGTTGCTCGATAAACCGGAACGCCGCAAAATTGCCATGCAGGCCGATTTTGTTGGTTTTACCATTCCCAATCTATTTGTAGTTGGTTACGGGATCGACTACGCCGAACGCTATCGCGAGTTACCGGATATCGGGCAATTGATGCAGGAGTAGGACTGCTTGCTGCTGAAGCTATGAGCCACTTAAAAGGTAAGTGGCTCCCCGACTCGGATTCGAACCAAGGACCCGGTGATTAACAGTCACCTGCTCTGCCAGCTGAGCTATCGGGGAATGGCTATCCTTATAGTGAAGCGGTGCTCAAAAGTCAAGCCTTGTTTTAACGATTGTTACGGCAGCGCCTGTTCGATGTCGTCCAGGATGTCCGGCGCATCTTCTAAACCAATAGCCAAGCGCACCAAACCGTCGGTAACGCCTGCGGCTAGGCGCTCTTCAGCCGATAGCCTGCCGTGGGTAGTCGTGGCCGGATGGGTAACCAGTGTCTTGGCGTCGCCCAGATTGGCGGTGATAGTAACCAGTTGCAGCCGATCGATGAACTGATGCGCCTGCTGTCGGGAACCAAGTTCGAGACATAGCAAGCCGCCCGGTTGCCGCATCTGCCGCTGGGCCAGCAGATGTTGCGGGTGGCTGGGCAAGCCGGGATAACGGACACTCAACTGCGGATGGCGGTCGGCCAGCTGCGTGGCGATCCAGGCAGCATTGTGGCAATGGCGTTCGATACGCAGAGGCAAGGTCTCCATGCCCTTGTAGAGCACCCAGGCATTAAAAGGTGACAAAGTAGGACCAGTATTGCGGATAAACGGGTAGATGCGCTCCATTAACAACGCCTCTGGCCCAACAATCGCTCCTCCAAGCACTCGCCCTTGACCATCGATATACTTGGTTGCGGAGTGAATGACGATGTCAGCCCCCAGCAATAACGGCTGCTGGAGACAAGGGGTGCAGAAGACGTTATCGACCGCCAACCAGACGCCGTGCTCGCGGGCCAATTGCGCCAACAAGGTCAGATCGACCAACTCCAAAGTAGGATTAGAGGGGGTTTCGGCGAAAAGCAGTCGCGTCTTAGGGGTCATCGCTTGCCGCCAACCATCGATATCGGCCAGTGCTACCCGGGTGACCTCAATGCCAAATCGCGGTAGCACGGTATTGGCCAGCGTGGTGGTCGAACCAAACACCGATCGGCTGATCACTACATGATCACCCTGCGACAGTAGACTGAGCAACAGGGTCTGGATGGCGGCCATGCCTGATGCCGTCGCCAGTGCCTTTTCACCCTGCTCCAGCAACGCTAACTTGGTTTCAAAGGCGGTCACCGTCGGATTGGTAAAACGGCTGTAGAGGTTGCCCTCTGTGGTACCGGCAAAGACCTCGGCTGCATGAGATGCCGAGCGGAAGGTGTAGCTAGAGGTCGGAAAGATGGCAAGACTATTTTCGCGTTGAGGGGAACTCGGCGGGCCACCATGCAACGCTCTCGTTGCTACGCCCCACTGCTGGGGCCAATCTGTCGTTTTCATGGCGTGTGCTCCTTAAAGGCGAGGATCAGCGGATCAACAACCCAGCGCAGACCAAAAACAAGATGCAACTTGCTAACGCCAACCACCGCGCCTGAGACTGGGCAATGCCAAAAACAGCCCGCAAACCAACATAAACCAACCACGATTCAACTAAGGTGACACCGATATGCCAGGGCATCATTACCGCTGGCCCGGCGACGTCGTATTGAATCAGTAAGTTATCGATCAGCAGCGTTGGCAGCCAGGGGGCAAAAAAGGCAAGACCGACTACCTCCCAGCTCTTAGCGAAGGTCATTGATTTTACGGTAGCATAGGCAACGCCATAGCGCCAGAGAAAAAAAGCGATGAGGCTGACCATTAGCAATCCATAAGGACCGTAGGCAAAAATCTCAATATAACGGTAGACCAGTGGTGTCAACTGGAGGGGTATCGGCAGCAACATCGGGGTATCGGCTGCATAAAGATTGACCATGGTGGTGATTGAGGTGGACCACCAACGAAACATCTGCAAACATAAGGCCCAAGCCAGCAACGACTGACCACGGGACCAAGTAAATACCGCGGTGGGGTGCCACAATAAATCGAACGTCAGCCGTTTCAGGGTATCGAGAAACGGCAGCGTCACCGGTTCCCACGGAAACCGTAGTGGACCGGCCAAACCAACGCGGTCATGTAGGTAGATAATTTCGGAGATCATGTGCCGAATACGTTCCGATAATTTCAACATAATGCGCAGCGACAGAGCTGGATCCTGGTGTAGACGCTGAAGAAGTCCCTTTTGATCCAACGACAACAAACGTACCCGACTGATGGCCTTGGCGGTGGCTACGCGCGGATGCTGATCCAACAGGGACATTTCTCCAAAGACATGATCCCGTTCTAAAATAGCCAGACAGATGGAAGGCTGATCAGCGGCGCGGGCAATCGAGATCTCCACTTGCCCCTCTAAGATGACATAGACTGCCCCCGGGGGATCCCCCTGCCGAAAGACGATCTCCCCCGGCTCGTAGACCTTGCCTAATTCTTGTTTGGTTCTATGAAAATACACGGCTCACCGGACAACTTCGCGCCAAGCAGGAAATAAGGGGAAATAGAGCCCCAGCCGGATGGGACGCTGCTGCTCACCGGCCATCTGCCGCATCACTTGCGCATAAAGCCGTAGTTGTGATCGATAGCGCTCCTCTTCGTGATCCAAAAAAAGCTCCAAGTCACTGCCGCTATGGCGACTGGTCTTGAAATCGACAATCCAGCGGGTCCCGTCCCGATCGACAAAGGTGCGGTCCACGACGATCCGCTGCGGCCGACCGTCCACTACCCCGCTGAGAGCCCATTCTGTAGCGATGTATTGATGCTGTGCGCTCAACAACCATTGTCCGGTCGCGTCGTTGTTGGTCCGCTGTAACGCCAGCTGGACCTGCTGCTGCGCCTCATCCAGCCGGGACAACGGGACACCTAAACGCATCAGGTGATGACGGATCACAGTCAGATAACGGTCGCTAGGCGACATCGCCATAACACACAGGCAACGATGCACCACCACCCCAACACAACGAATCAGCTCGCCCGCCCATTGGAAAGGGGGCAGTTCAATGGGTGAGGATGCCGGGGGGTGAGGAGTACGAGGGAGGCAAGGTGGAAGACAAGAGGCCACCCCCTCATAGCTCCCCTTCTCCCCTTGTGGGAGAAGGGGTTGGGAGTTGAGGGGTAAAGGGGGTTGAGCGGAAATATCGATATAGGGCCAAAGCAATCGGAGCAGCGAACCAGATGGCGGCGGTTTGGGGGTACCATCTTCAGCTTGGGCAACCGAAGCCAATAGATGCAGGTGGTGACGGGCCCGGGTAACGGCAACATAGAGCAAACGTGCCTTCTCATGTTGGTCTGCCTGTTCGTGCCAGTAATGCAGCAACCGATAAATCGGGTCTGGATCCGCCTGATCGCGCCGTTGGACCGGCGCCAGCAGTAGATCGGTCTGCCCAGCAGAAGAGCGTTCATGCCATAACAACAGGGACTGGTCGCTACCACGGCTGGCACGATCCAGAGCCGGCACGATCACCACGTCAAACTCCAACCCCTTAGCTTTATGAATCGTCATCAGCTGGATACGGGCAGCGGCAGCATCGCTATTGGTGACCGCACGTACCGACTGGATGCGTTCCTCTAACAGGGTAGGATCGGCCAGCTCCCCCCCCTGCTCGCTTTGTTGTAGCAGGTCGAAGAACAGCTCGGCGTTGTCCCTCTCAATCGGATCGTTCAATAACAAGGGCCCGCCCATGGCCTGCCAGATCCCGGCCACCCAACGTCGCAACGGCGTAATCGCCCCCCAGCCAAGGCTGCGATAACGGTTGTTGAAGGCCGGTGTCAAGATGGTGATCAGCCGCTCAAGACGCTGTTGCCCTTCCTCAGAGAGCAAATTCCGTTGCTCTGGCCGTTGCAACAACTCCCATACCGAGGAGGCGGTGTCATCGGTGGCGGCGAGCTGGGCCATATCCGCCAACGACAAACCACAAAACGGTGACCGCAGCAGTGCTAACCAGCTCAACCGATCCCCCGGCAGCAGCAGGGCCCGGGTGAGCGACAGCAGGTCGACAACTACACGCGATTGCGCCAACGAAGCAATATCCACCGCCTGGAACGGCAAACCCGCTTGTTGTAGTGCCGCAATCACCGGGTAGAGACCCGCGCGGGCGCGCGCCAACACCGCAATCGTTTGGCTGGGTGGTATCGAACGGATAATCTCAACGACACGAGCCGCTTCTGCGTCAGAATCGGATAAGGCGTGAATCGATACCAGATCCGCCCCACCATCTAGCTGGGGCGATGCCGGGAGGGCCGGGGTAAAAGGAATGGCCCCGGTCTCAATATCTTCCCGGGCGGCCATGACGTATTGAAACACGTCGTTGCTCCAGGCGATCAAGCCCGCTTGCGAACGAAAGTTGACCGTCAGACATAAAAATTCAGGTCGAATGGCGCCGATTCCCCGTTGCTTGACTTGCAGAAATAGCCCGACATCGGCTTCACGAAACCGATAGATCGATTGCATTGGATCTCCGACCAGAAACAAGGTCCGACCATCGTCGCCACTCCAACCAGCGGTCAGTTGTTGCAACAACTGGTATTGATGGCGCGAAGTATCCTGGAACTCATCGACCAGCAAATGTTGGATGTCCCCATCCAAACGCAGCGCCAGATCGGTAGGCTGTTCAGGTGTTCCCAAGGCTTGCAGAGCACGCAAAGCGATTTCGATGAAGTCAACTTGGTTGATACGGACAAACAGCCGTTGCAGTTGGGCTACAGCCACCGGCAACAGTTGCAACAGAGCCTGGAGTATCTGCCATTGCGGGTCGGTATAGGTGGCTACTGTGGGCAGCGATTGTTGCAATGCCTGCAAAGCACAGCGCAGCGGCTCGTAGGTTCCCTCACTGAGTTGCTGGAGAATGTCCTTTAAGAGTTGTTTTTCCTCCCTAGAGAAAGGAGGAAAACCGATACTGGCATCAATCTTCTGTCGCCAGTTGCCTTGATTGGTCAACAACAGGGCTGTCAGCATCAGCCAACCGACTGTTTGGTCGCTTGCAATACCAGGCCATTGCCAGGGGCCGGTCGGGTGTTGTTGCCGGTAGCTACGCAGAAATCGCGTCAGGGTATCCGCTTTCGGGCTATCCGCGAGATTATGAGCGGCGTGGCGAGCCAACTCTGGCAATTGCTGCTGTAACCATGGCGGCACCAGTTCCAGAGTGGCTGTCAGTCGTTCGCATACCGAATGCTGCAAGGCCTGTTGTAGCTGGGAACGGCAGTTATGGTCGAGTTGACGCCCGCGAATAACGTGCCGCAACCACTGGTCACGCCGCTGAAGCAGCTGCGCCAAAAGCTGCTCGGCTTGATCCCAGCGGTTATCGAGATGATCAAACAGCTGCTGTAACGCCCCTCCCCAGGGGGTATCCACCAAACTGTTTAAGGTCTCTTGCGCCGCTTGACGATAACAACGGCTGGCATGGTTGTCGTCGAGGTTATCCGGTTGGGTACCAAAGCCAGATAAGATCGGCATTTGGCGGGTGATCAGGGCGCACAGGGCATCAATGGTCATGATGCGCAGCCGCTCTGGGTTATGCAGCAACCGCCAGTTCAAGCGTTGACCCTGTGCCAGTACCGCCTGGGCCAGGGTCAGCAGTTGCTGTTGATAGGGATCGGTTGGGACCGCCATGGGCGTGGTTAGCCGCTGGGCGGCTGGGACTTGATAGGCCTGGGTAAGAATCGCCATGATGCGTTGGCGCATCTCAGCAGCAGCCTTGCGGGTGAAGGTAATGGCGACGATATGCTCTGGTTGTTCAACCCGAGCCAATAACACCAAGAAGCGCTGAATCAGCAAGCCAGTCTTGCCAGAGCCAGCCGGGGCTTGGACAATGAAGGAAGTATGCGGATCCAGTGCCCGCCGCCGCTGGCTGGTATCGGCAACAGGCCCGACGCTAGCAACCATAGTCGTGCCAATCATTTAACAGTTCGCCCGATAACAGGTCGCCCGATAACAGGTCGCATGACCGGTGGCCTAACCGGCATCTAGCTGGCTGGGGGATGCAGACCACGATCAAAGGACATACCACTTGGGGCACTGATGTCACGCATCAGCTCATTCTTGATATAATCCAGCTCGATAAAATCATCCGCCTGACGCCGCAACTCATCGGCAATCATCGGCGGTTGGGTGACCAGGGAGCTGACGACCGTAACCTGCTTGCCCTGATTTTGCACCGCCTCGACGATGCAACGAAAATCACCATCGCCAGAAAACAGTACTGCGTGGTCGTAATAGGGCGCCATGGAGATCATGCCAATGGCAATCTCGATATCCATATTACCCTTGGTGCGACGGTGGCCAGTAACGGGATCGATATATTCTTTAATGGGTTTGGTGACGACGGTATAGCCATTGTAGGCCAACCAATCCACCAGTGGACGGATAGGTGAATACTCCTGATCATCTCCCAGTGCCGTGTAATAATAGGCACGGATCATGCGGCAATTCGATTGAAAATAAAGCAACAATTTTTTATAGTCAAAGTCAAAGTTGAGCGCCCGCATGGCAGCGTAAAGGTTTGACCCATCTATAAAAATAGCGACACGCTGATCCTTGTAAAACATCTCAAAAACCTATTCATGAAAAATTCTGAATAAACACACAAACATACCAAAGAAACACCCTCGCGCGGTTGGACCACCCACGACAGGCATTGGTTCGACAATTTCAGACCAATAATTAATCATTATCAAGAAATGGCGAGAAACAATGGAGCGGGAGAGGGGATTTGAACCCCCGGCATCAACCTTGGCAAGGTTGCGCTCTACCCCTGAGCTACTCCCGCAATCAAAACAACAGCATTCACGAATTCAGGCACAAGCCACACATGGAGGCCGGGGTGGGAGTTGAACCCACGAGTGAAGGTTTTGCAGACCTCTGCGTTAGACCACTTCGCCACCCGGCCACGGCTGTTGGCCCCCCACTGGGACTGGTCATATCGTCGCATGAGCCACTATCTAGGCCATTATACTGGAGCGGGAGAGGGGATTTGAACCCCCGGCATCAACCTTGGCAAGGTTGCGCTCTACCCCTGAGCTACTCCCGCGCCGCCTCAATCAAACGTCCGTCCCAGACAGCGCATCACTATAGGACAAACCGATCCAGTTGTCAATTGCTTGATCAGCTAGCGGCGGTTTTTTGCCTCGTTATGCCTGTAAGATACTGGTGCGAATGGCTGGCCACGCTCGGATGAGGTAATCATAACCCGACCACCATGTCAAGACCACACACACATACAGACACAACAATCCCACCGGTGTTAGTGGCAAACCGAATAAGCCATCTTGCACCAATAGCATCAAAATGGCAGTCATCTGGAAGCCAGTCTTCCACTTACCCAAGCGGGACACACCTACCGTCGAGCCCAGCCCAGACATGTACTCACGCAACGCCATAACGGTGATCTCGCGAGCAGTGATCAATAACACCGGCAACAGATGGGCACGCTGCTCTGCCACCAGCAAAATCAGTGCCGATATCACCAGCAACTTATCGGCTACCGGGTCAAAAAAGCGCCCAAACGGTGTCTGCTGGCCACTCTTGCGAGCCACATAACCATCTGCCCAGTCGGTCAAGGCCGCCAGACCAAAGCAGAGCGTTGGCAAAATCTTACCCCAATTTCCTGGTAGATAGACCATCAGGATGAAGACCGGAATCAATACGATCCGGGTTGCCGTAAGGAGATTGGGTAAATTCCACAACGCAGCCAGCATGACGTCGCATCCGAATGACGATTAGCCCCTCACCCCCCAAACGGCCTCCCCACCCTCTCCCCTTGTGGGAGAGGGTAGAGTGAGGGGTCGAAAAGAGCAGTATATATCGGTTGTGACGACTATAGCAAGCGGCATTGGTTAAGCCAATCCCAGCGACTTCAATTTACGATGCAAGGCCGAACGTTCCATGCCCACTGCTTCAGCTGTACGTGAAATATTGCCCTGGTGTTTTTCAAGCTGACGCTGGATGTAGGCACGCTCGAAAGCCTCGCGCGCGGTGCGAATGTCGTCGTGCTCCAACACGGTGTCCATGACCGATGGCGGCCGGTTGCGCGTGCCGGTGACAAACTCTGGTAAATCACTCGGTTGGATCACTGGCCCCGATGCCATGATCAGCAGTCGTTCCACTAAGTTTTTTAGTTCACGCACATTACCCGGCCAGTGGTATTGTTTCAGATAGGCAATCGCTTCGTTGGCAAATTGCCGTTGGGGCAAATCGTGACTATGAGCCTGGATAAAATGGTTGATCAATAAGGGAATATCGTCCAATCGTTCCCGTAAAGGCGGCACCCGCAACGGAATAACGTTAAGACGATAATAGAGATCCGCTCGGAACAACCCTTGGGCAATCAGCTCCTCTAAATTTTTATTAGAAGCGGCAATAACCCGCACGTCCACCTGAATCTGCGATCCCCCCCCTACCCGTTCAAAACGCCGTTCTTGCAAAATGCGCAGAATTCTTGACTGGGTAACCAACGACATATCGCCGATTTCGTCCAGGAACAAGGTGCCTTGGTGACCTTGCTCGAAGCGGCCAATCCGCGCTTCGGAACCGAGGCCGAAAGCCCCTTCTTCTTGGCCAAACAACTCGCTTTCGATCAACTTCTCTGGAATGGCCGCTGAATTGACGGCGACGAACGGTCCCTCCGCCCGTGCTGATAACTTATGGATGCGCCGTGCCGCCACCTCCTTGCCGGTGCCATTTTCCCCAGTGATCAATACCCAGCCCTCGGTGGGGGCCACCCGACGGATCTGCATATCCAGATGGCGCAACACGGCTGTCTGGCCAATCATGGGCTGGTCGGTTTCGACCCGTGCCTTTAACTCTCGGTTTTCGCGTACCAGACTCAACTCACGTACGGCGCGTTCTACTAACAACAAGACCCGGTCCAGTGACAACGGCTTCTCTAGAAAGTCGTAAGCGCCGATCTTAGTCGCGGCTACCGCCGTATGGATAGTGCCATGGCCCGACATCATGATCACCGGTGTTTCGCGATTACGCCAACGCAAGCCGTTGCGTTC
>JADGCM010000001.1 GCA_015228995.1 Magnetococcales bacterium | reverse complement strand
AATCGCCTATCGGAATTGTGGAATCTATTTCGGTTTATCAACCCGGGTCTATTGGGTTCTCAGGAACGTTTCAATAGTGAGTATGCGACACCGATTGAGAAATACCAAGACAAAGCGGCGGCACAGCGTCTCAAGAAACTAATTCAACCCTTTGTCCTGCGGCGTCTCAAAAGCCATGTATTGAGCGAATTACCGCCACGTACCGAGATTGTACTAGAAGTGAACCTCAGTGCCGAAGAAAAGGCCATGTATGAGGTGTTGCGTCAGAATGCGCTGCGTCAATTAGAATCGTTGCAGGGGCCAACCGAAGTGCATCGCCTAAAGGTATTGGCTGAAATCATGAAGCTGCGGCGCTTTTGCTGCAACAGTCGTTTGGTGGTACCGGATAGCACTTTAGGAAGTGCCAAATTGGAGTTGTTTGGGGATATCGTCTCTGAACTATTAAGCAACCACCACAAAGCACTGGTGTTCAGTCAGTTTGTCGATCATTTGACCATTATCCGCGGTTATCTTGATCAACATTCGGTCTCTTACCAGTATCTAGACGGCAGCACCTCGGCCAAAGAACGCAAAGAGCGTGTCGCAGCCTTTCAGTCTGGTGAGGGGGATCTGTTCCTCATTAGCCTGAAAGCGGGCGGGACCGGACTTAATTTGACAGCGGCAGACTATGTTATCCACATGGACCCGTGGTGGAACCCAGCGGTAGAAGACCAAGCCTCGGACCGTGCCCACCGCATCGGCCAACAGCGGCCGGTGACCATCTATCGTTTGGTAACCAAGCAGACCATTGAGGAGAAAATCGTCGCCCTGCACCAGACCAAACGCGACCTAGCCGACAGCCTGTTGGACGGTAGTGATGTCAGCGCCCGCGTCACTGTTGATGACCTACTGGCGCTGATGCGTCAGATCGATTAACAGACCCCTAATGCAACCGCCGCGACTGGTCTGGAGTGATCGACAGTCGATCCTTGGGCACGGTGGTCTTGATGGTGGTGAACCGACCATATATCATCTGTCCCCTTGGTTTGACGGCACTGCCACTACAAGCGATCAGCCCCATACCAAGATCTTCGAAGTAGAAGGCCATGACCACCAGCGCAAACGTCTTGCCGCAAACAGCATGGTAGAAGCTGGGATCCTCCGGTAGTTTCAATGCCAAATATTGACTCTTATTGAGTTTCTGCTTGCCGATGCGCTCCTGTACGGTGGCACTCATCACCTCAAACAGCATATCAAACTCGGTTAACTCACAAGAGGTGCGAAATTCCGGGTCTTCGGCCAAGTTATCCATAAAATATTTGAATAAATTAGATAAATTTTCTTCAGTGCGCAACCTCTCTCTCAAGGTCATCAGACGCTCAGTAAATAGAGCCACGGCACCCCCCCCCACCTTCTGCCCCCTCCCCTTCCTTCGTTGAGGGAGGAGGAGGGGATAATGAATCTTAACTACGTGCTCGGCCGATTGGTGACCAAATCCTGCACCACCGTCGGATCAGCGAGTGTTGAGGTATCACCCAGGCTATCCAACTCGTTACAAGCAATCTTACGCAGGATGCGCCGCATAATTTTACCAGAACGAGTTTTGGGTAGGCCAGGAGCCCACTGGATGACATCAATGGTGGCAAATGGACCGATCTCTTTGCGCACCAGATTGATCAGCTCTTTACGCATGGCATCGCTGGACTCCACTCCCTTCATCAGGGTCACGTAAGCATAAATGCCCTGCCCTTTTATGTGATGAGGAAAACCGACCACAGCAGCCTCGGCTACCGATGGATGTAGTACCAAGGCACTCTCGATTTCAGCCGTTCCCAACCGGTGGCCAGAAACATTGATCACATCGTCGACGCGACCGGTGATCCAGTAATAACCATCTTCGTCACGACGGCAACCATCGCCACTGAAATAGGTGCCCGGATAGGTCGAGAAGTAGGTATTGAAGAAACGTTGGTGATCTCCATACACGGTACGCATCATACCGGGCCAGGGCTTGGTAATGACCAAGTTACCACTGCATGGACCCTCCAAAACTTGACCACTGCTATCAACAATGGCGGGTACCACACCGAAGAAGGGGCGTGTTGCCGAACCCGGTTTAAGGGCGATTGCACCCGCCAATGGGGTGATCAAGATGCCACCGGTCTCAGTTTGCCACCAAGTATCGACGATGGGGCAGCGTCCCTCACCCACGGTGTGGTAATACCATTCCCAGGCCTCCGGGTTAATCGGCTCACCGACACTTCCCAGCAGACGCAATGAACGACGGCTGGTCTTACGTACCGGATCGTCTCCCAACGCCATTAAGGCACGAATCGCCGTGGGAGCAGTGTAGAAGATATTGACTTGGTATTTATCCACCACCTGCCACAGTCGCGAACCATCTGGATAGTTAGGAATGCCCTCAAACATCAGGGTGGTGGCGCCATTGGCCAGTGGTCCGTAGACGATGTAGGTGTGCCCGGTCACCCAACCAACATCTGCGGTACACCAATAAATATCACCGTCGTGATAGTCAAAGATGTATTTGTGGGTAATGGCCGCGTAGAGGATATAACCACCGGTGGTGTGTAGCACCCCTTTCGGCTTGCCGGTCGAACCCGAGGTATAGAGAATGAATAATGGATCCTCGGCTTCCATCTCTTCGGCGGCACATTCCGTGGCAGCCGCTGCCATGGCCTCGTGATACCAAACATCACGCCCCTCCTGCCAGGAGACATGGCCACCGGTGTGACGGATCGTAAACACGGTGTGGACATTGGGACAAGAGAGCAGGGACTGGTCGACATTACGCCGCAGTGGCACTGGCCGTCCTCCACGCACCCCCTCATCGGCGGTGATAACCACCCGGCAATCGGAGTCAAGAATGCGATCCTTGAGTGATTCTGGCGAAAAGCCACCAAACACCACCGAATGAACGGCACCGATGCGCGCACAAGCCAACATCGCCACCGCCGCTTCCGGGATCATTGGCATATAGATACAAACCCGATCGCCACGATGGACATTACGTGCCTTGAGTGCATTGGCAAAACGACAGACTTGCTCGTGCAGCTCGCGATAAGTCACTTTTTTGCCCTGTGACGGATCGTCTGCTTCCCAAATGATAGCGACCTGATCTCCCCGAGTCGCCAAATGGCGATCGAGACAATTATAGGCAACATTGGTGCGGGCACCATCAAACCAACGGATTTGTGCCTTGGAGAAATCATACTCCAACACCCGATCCCATGGTTTGAACCAGTGGATCAGCTGGGTAGCCTGTTCCGCCCAGAACCCTTCCGGGTCGGTGACGGAACGCTGATACATAGCCTGATAACCCGACGCGTCAATGTGGGCGTGGGAAGCAACTTCTGTTGGGACTGGGTAACTGTTTACTGTGCTCATTATTATTTTTCCTCGTTCACGCTCTCAATATACAGTATCACGAAAGACCAACGCGATCTAACGTTAAACATAGCACATAAAAATCGACTTAATAAAGGAAAAAGCCTGCTGGTAGATGCCAGAATTTTCACTTTCACGGGGGCCGGCGATGTTTAGAACTGCAACAGCCTGTTCAATAAGCCAATTTTTCGCACCACTGGATGATTCAGGCACATCGGCACAACGTGCCAAGTTGATGACCAAACAGGGTTTATGGTGCTGCTTGGCAAACCGCCAAGTGAGTGCCGTCCCTCCCCTCAGCGCACCACGATGCAAGATCAGGGTGGCGTCGGAGTCCATGACATTGAGGCGGGTACGTTCGGCATAACGTCGACTATGCGCTTCTTGCAAGGGGTAACACTCCGGAATGGTGCCATCCTCCGCCAACCGCCCTCGTGGACACCAGCCACCACAAGCGATGTGATGGTGGATTGCAAAGTCGAGGGCAGCTCGATCCACTCCTGTTTGTCCTCCAGAGACAATACGCTGGATCGGCCATGGATCAGACATTGAACCGGAAGTGCATGATATCGCCATCAACGACGCGGTAGTCGCGTCCTTCAAGGCGAAACCGCCCCTGCTCACGCGCCTTTAGTTCGCCGCCACAAGTGATAAAGTCGGTGTAGCCAATCACCTCGGCTCGGATAAAGCCGCGTTGGAAATCACTATGGATAACGCCAGCGGCATCATAAGCGGTGGCCCCGTTAGCAACGGTCCAGGCCCGCACCTCCTTGGGACCAGCGGTGAAATAGGTAATTAACCCCAACAACTGGTAGGCATGATGGATCATCCGATGTAAGCCGGAATCACTCAGACCAATATCGGCCAGGAAGGCTTGCTGCTCCTCTGCTGGTAAATCCATGAGCTCAGCTTCGATTTTGCCACAAATAACCACTACATCCGCCCCCTCTTGGCTGGCAATGGTGCGTACCTGTTCTACCAACGGATGCTGATCGGGTTGGCTGGCACGCACGACCTCTTGCTCGGCGACATTACAGACATAAAGCACCGGTTTAGCCGTTAGCAAAAACAGGTCACGCAACAGGGCCTGATCGTCATCGTTGAGTGTCAAGCGTCGTATCGGGATCCCCTGGTCAAGTGCCGTCAACAATCGTTCACAACTCTGCACCGCTTCCTGAGAGGAGCGATCACCGGAACGGGCCTTTTTGATCAGGGTATCGTGACGGCGGCGCACACTTTCCAAATCGGCCAACATCAATTCGGTATCGATGACTTGAATATCGTCTACCGGATTGACCCGCTGATGCACATGGGTGATGTCATCGTCGATAAAACAACGCACTACATGGGTAATAGCATCGACTTGGCGGATATGGCCGAGAAATTGATTGCCCAACCCTTCCCCGTGGCTAGCACCTTTGACCAGACCAGCAATATCAACAAACTCAACTGTGGTCGGTACCAGTCGTTGCGGTTTAACCAGTTCGTTGAGCTGTTCCATCCGGTCATCGGGCACCCCAACCACCCCGACGTTGGGCTCAATGGTACAGAAAGGATAATTGGCCATTTCGGCACCAGCTGAAGTCAACGCATTGAAAATAGTCGATTTGCCCACGTTAGGTAAACCAACAATACCGCATCTTAATGGCATAACATCCTCGCTAGCAAATGACGAACACCCCTCACCCCATCCCTCTCCCACAAGGGGAGAGGGATGGGGTGAGGGTAAAATAAAAGGCACTAAGCAAGATAATGACAGATGGGCGATGCAGCAATGAAAAAATCGGTGTTTGGTAGATATATGGTTGACAGTATATCTGATAAGAGATATATGTGACCTATCGGATATGAAACCAGGGAGTATTGGACAATGATGGAGCCGTTGGTTCTTTTTAGGGCCCTGATGGATGAGACGCGGCTACGTTGTCTCGTCTTGATGGTCAACGAGGGTGAGTTGTGCGTGTGTGAGCTTGGCTATGCGCTTGGCGTGGTACAACCCAAAATTTCGCGCCATTTAGCGTTATTGCGTCAGAGTGGTCTGGTACAGGATCGGCGTGTGGGCCATTGGGTACACTACCGTATTCATCCTGATTTGCCCTCCTGGGCCACGACCATTCTCAAGGCTACCGCAGAGGGAAACTTAGCTATGGAGCCATTCTCCGATGATCAGGCCCGCTTACGCACCATGGCGGATCGTCCCGGCCGCTGTGCTGGCTTCGCAGAGGTGACGACATGACTCCCTGCCAACCGCGACTCTCCTTTCTGGATCGTTACCTAACCTTATGGATCTTTTTGGCCATGATAATTGGAGTGCTGTCGGGCCGACTGTTACCAGGCCTGCCCACTGCGTTAGACAGCTGGTCCATCGGTGTCACCAATGTGCCAATTGCCATTGGCTTGATCCTGATGATGTACCCGCCACTGGCACGTGTCCGCTACGAATCGTTAGGAGAAGTGTTTCGTGACCGACGCGTCCTATTGCTATCGCTGGTACAAAATTGGCTGATTGGTCCGGTGCTCATGTTCGGCCTAGCGGTACTATTCCTCCACGACTCCCCGGCCTATATGACCGGCGTGATTTTGATCGGCTTGGCGCGTTGCATCGCGATGGTCATTGTTTGGAACCAATTGGCGGGGGGGTCCAATGAATATGTAGCCGGATTGGTCGCTTTCAACAGCTTGTTTCAGTTGCTGTTCTTCAGTCTCTATGCTTGGTTTTTTCTAACGTTATTGCCACCGTTGTTGGGATTAACTGGTCAAGTAGTCCAGGTCTCTTTTAGTACCATCGCCTCGGCTGTGGCCATCTATCTCGGGTTGCCTTTTTGCGGCGGCTTCTTGACCCGACTGTTGCTGCGTCGTAGCAAGGGTGACCAATGGTACCAAAATTATTTCTTGCCAAAAATTGCTCCCATAACTCTGGTGGCGCTGTTATTCACCATTGCAGCGATGTTTAGTCTGAAGGGTGGTATGGTATTAGAACTACCGGTCGATGCGTTACGCATTGCGGTGCCACTGGCTATTTACTTTGTGGTGATGTTTTTTATCAGTTTTGCCATGAGTCGCTGGATAGGATCCGACTATGCGCGGGCGGTGTCGCTCTCGTTTACAGCGGCGAGCAATAACTTTGAGTTGGCGATCGCCGTCGCCATTTCAGCGTTTGGTTTAGCCTCTCCGGTAGCGTTTGCTACGGTCATTGGACCGTTGGTCGAAGTACCGGTATTGATTACTCTGGTTAGTGTTGCTTTGTGGTTTAAGAAGAAAGGGTTTTAACGATGACAGTTCGTGTTGCCATCAATGGTTTTGGTCGTATGGGACGCCTAGGTTTGCGGGCGGCTTGGGGGCGGCTCCCCCACTTGGAATTTGTCCATGTCAACGAAATTCTTGGCGATGCCGGGTGTGCCGCTCATTTGCTCAAGTACGATTCGGTGCATGGTCGCTGGGATCGGGAGGTCGCAGCCGATGGCAATCATTTGGTCATTGAGGGTCGAAAATTAGGTTACAGCATGATTGCCACGCCGGCTCAAATCGATTGGCGCAACTTAGGTGTTGATATGGTGTTGGAATGTAGCGGCCGGTTCAAAACCATGGCCGCTTTACAGCCCTATTTCGACCAAGGGGTCAAAAAAGTGGTGGTCGCTTGTCCGGTAAAGGACGATGCCGCCTTGAATGTTGTCGTTGGGGTAAACGATGATCAATACAACCCAAGTCGTTATGACGTCGTTACCGCCGCTTCCTGCACCACCAATTGTCTAGCGCCCGTGGTCAAAGTGATGCTGGAATCGCTTGGCATTCGCCGTGGCAGCATGACCACCATCCATAACATCACCAATACCCAGACCATCATCGACCTGGGTCACAAAGACCTGCGCCGGGCACGCGCCAATTCTCTATCACTCATTCCCACTAGCACCGGATCAGCGCGGGCCATCGTCCAAATTTTTCCCCAATTGAAGGGTAAAATTGATGGCACAGCGGTGCGGGTACCGCTGCTGAATGCCTCCTTAACCGATATGGTCTTTGAGGTAGAGCGTCCAACAACGGTTGCCGAGGTTAACGGTTTATTGAAAGCTGCCGCTGAGGGGCCTCTGCAGGGGATTCTCGGCTATGAGGAGCTACCGCTGGTCTCAATCGACTACAACAACGACCCGCGTTCTTCGATCATTGATGCCCTATCCACCATGGTGGTGGATGGTACCCACGTCAAGATCATGTCCTGGTACGATAATGAAGTGGGTTACGCCAATCGTATGGTAGAATTGGCCGATAAAGTCGCCGCAATGATGGGTTAATCACCATGAATGATACAGCAACGCGCTCTCAAGACTCCAAACTCTACCTGATTATTGTATTGGCCTATTGGTTTTTTACACTCACCGATGGCGCTCT
Source organism: Magnetococcales bacterium (assembly GCA_015228995.1). Classification (GTDB taxonomy): domain Bacteria; phylum Pseudomonadota; class Magnetococcia; order Magnetococcales; family JADGCH01; genus JADGCH01. The sequence goes on along the minus strand of JADGCM010000001.1, from coordinate 38,699 downwards.
CCATACCCTCGTGGTGTTGCATTTTCATCAGTTGGGCTTCAGTCCTCTTGATATCGCGTTGCTGTTCCTCTTTTATGAGGTGTTTGGCATCATCACCAACGGCATAGGTGGCTGGATCGCCTCTCATGTCGGTCTGAACCGTACCATGGTGATGGGTGGTCTGTTGCAAGTGGTGGCACTGGGCATGTTGGCGGTCGATCCGGCTTGGTTAACGGTATCCTACGTCATGAGCGCTATGGCACTATCGGGCATTGCCAAAGATCTCAATAAAATGAGTGCCAAATCTGGCGTCAAGCTGGTACTCCCCAAAGGGGATGGCGGCGACTCCCGGTTATTAAAATGGGTGGCTTTGCTCACTGGCTCCAAAAATGCCCTCAAAGGCGTTGGCTTTTTTCTCGGTGGGCTGTTGCTCTATCTGATTGGTTTCCGCTGGACCATGGCCGCTATGGCAACGGTGTTATGCGTAGTCTATGGGATCACTTGGTGGTTATTACCTGCTCAGATGGGAGTGGCGCAACAAAAAGCCAAATTTAGTCAGATTTTCTCGAAAACGCGCGCCATCAATGTGTTGTCGGCGGCTCGTTTTTTCCTGTTCGGGGCCCGTGATGTTTGGTTTGTGGTAGGATTACCGGTGTTTTTACAGTCGGTGATTGGCTGGAATCACGTTGAAGTAGGCAGTTTTCTCGCTTTGTGGGTAATTATTTACGGGATAGTGCAGGCTGGCGCCCCTCTGCTCCTACGGCGAGGCCATGAGGGGGCGGGTCCACAAGGTAGCAGTGCCCGTAACTGGGCTTTGCTTTTGGCGGTATTACCAGCTGGCATCGCCTTAGGTCTGCTGCAAGGCTGGCGGCCGGATGCAGTATTAATCACCGGTCTGTTTTTGTTTGGTGCTGTTTTTGCCATCAATTCGTCCCTGCACTCCTACCTGATCTTGGCCTGGTCCGACCATGACAAGGTGGCTATGAACGTTGGCTTTTACTACATGGCCAACGCCGCCGGACGTCTCACCGGCACGCTGCTGTCCGGTTGGGTCTATCAAGTGCAGGGTGGCCAGCTACCAGGATTTGTCAGTTGTTTATGGTGGTCAACTGGCTTTGTAGCGGCCGCAGCACTGCTCTCTATGCTGCTACCCAATAGCACGCCTGCCCACACGCCTGTTAGATGAGCGCCAGTTCGGCGCGTACCTCCGGCGAGGTCTCGTCAAGGGTTGCTTGTTGCAGGGCCTGTTGTGTTGATTGGCTATGGGGGGCATACTGTGCCAGCCCCCACACCGCATGAGAACGCACCAATGGCTCATGGTGGTGTAGCAAATGAATCAAAGCTGGGATAGCTTCTGGTTGCCCCCAATTGCCCAACGCCACAGCGACGTTGCGCAACAGCCGCGTCAGCCCTATACGTGCCAATGGGGTCTGTTGAAACAGGGCACGGAAGCCGTCTTCATTCAGCGCCGCGCAGGCCGGCAAGGTCAGTGATTGCCAAGTTGTTTGTAGCTGCTGTGCGGTAGGGTCGTGACGGGGAGTTGGGGTAAAACGGTTCCAGGGACAGACGCTCAGACAACTGTCACAGCCGTAGATACGGGTGCCCATGGCCGAACGATACGGTCGTGGCAGAGTACCCTTGTATTCGATGGTCAGATAGGCAAGACAACGGCTGGCATCAATCCAATAAGCTTGATCAAGAGCAGCGGTGGGACAGGCCCGTTGGCAGCGTTGGCAGCTGCCGCAATGGGACTGCGGTAATGGTTGATCGGCCGGTAATGACCATGGCAACAGCAGTTCACACAACAACAACCAACAACCAAACTGGCGCGATACCAGCAAACTATTTTTGCCTTGCCAGCCGATGCCGGCGGCTACCGCCAGCGGTTTTTCCATCAAGGGGGCACTATCAACGCAACTCCGTATGCTCCCACTATCACCGACGACAGAGATGATACGATCAGCCAGCAATTGCATTTTATGTCGCAATTGGTCGTGGTAGTCTGAACGACAGGCATAAGCAGCAATCTGATCACTCATCGGGCTGGCCATCGGGCCAGCCGGCTGCGGCCGATAGTGGTGACCCAATACCAGGATGGTGCCCACATCAGCACGATAACGACTGGGCTGCAACCGCTTAGCTGCACTCCGCTCCAGCCAATTCATATCGCCGTGGCGCCGTTCAGCCAGCCAAAACGGCAAACGGTCGCTATGATGTGGTGCTGCAGGAGCGGCAAAGCCAACACAATCAAAACCAGCCTCGTAAGCCAGTTGACGGATAATCTCCTTCAATGGGCGTTCGGCTCACAAAACATAAACTCAAAGACCAGTGGGTGATCCAGTTTCCATCGCTCTTTGTCTGTCATGCCCGGTTTGGCTGATTTTTCTTCCACTGTAAACAGACCGGTCGAGACATCCTCGACAAAACCAGCATAGAGTTTGCCTGGCCCTTGGCAGGGAATCCCGGCAGCGCCGCTGTTGAGGAGCAAGGTGCTGTTGTAGCGATTGGACGACCCATCACGAAAGATATATTGGCGATCTTGGAGCTCAAATCGGTCTCGGTTTTCTGGTCCATTGATGATACGCACCTCCTGGGCATACCAGGAGCGTTCCATGGGAATTGGATCAACGTGCATTTTGGCCATTAACTCCTCAACATTGTTCCACAATTCGGAACCAGGCTGGCTATGCTGCCGCATCCAGCCAATGCGTCGACCAACGATTTGGTGTCCATCTCCAGATTGGAACGCCACCCCGCTTTTTTTACGTTCCAGCAGATAATCGGGATCTAATGAGTCGGCGATGGCCGCCGCATAACGGCTAAAACATTCTTGCCCGGCAACGGTGCGATGAAACGTCTCGGGGCGCTGATTGTAAATCCGAATCAACAACGGCAGTGCCTGCCGGCGCCATGATATCAAACGGGCCAAATGTTGATTTTGGACCGCTGGTGTCTTGTCGCCCGCCAGTTGCTGTTGTTCAGCCCGCATAGAAGCACCAATAAAGGCCGCCACTGGGTGACAGGAAGCGGGTTGTGATTCCGGAAAGGGATAACGCAACGCCACTTGGCGCAACAGATCGGACCAACGTGACCCGACCATAACCTGGGCGGCAAAGCGTGGATCATCGGCCACATCGGCAAAGACAATCATATTCGCACCGAACAAAACGCTGCCATGAGCGGATGGATCGGGCTGTAAGAGATCGTCGATAAACCGTTCCAATACAACCGGCACGGCATCGCTACGCAATAACTGTCCCAACAGGATACGATATTGGGCCTGCTCGCTACCGCTCCAGGTCATGCCATTGCGTAGCCGAAGCCGCAATTCATCCAACTCCGCTAACGATTCTTGTGTGGTTAGCTGTGGCTTGATGAAACCCATCGGAGCACAGGAGGTCAGCACCACCACCAGAGTGACCAGAGACATTATTTTAAGAATCGAATATTGAAATTTATGAAGATTCACTGGTACAACCTCATCGTTTCCCGCACAATGACCTCTTCAGCATAATAACGTTCCACCCGAGCACGTGCCGCCGCTCCAAGACGCCGGCGCAGATCGGCATCTCGCACCAATCGTTCAATCGCCCGTGCCAGCTGCTCGGGTTGGTTGACCGCCACCAGCAAGCCGTCAATGCCATCGGTGACCAAATGACGACAACCAGGCACATCAGTGGTGATTAAGGGCCGGCCGCAGGCGGCTGCCTCTAATAGCGATTTAGGCATCCCTTCCCGATGTGAGGGCAGCAGGGCAAGGTGTGCCTCCGCCCACACCTGCACAATATCACTGCGTTCACCCAGCCACGACACCACCCCTTCCGCATCCCAAACCTGTAGCTGCTCACGAGTTAACGTCGATGGGTTGTCCGGATCGGGGGCACCAACCAATTGGATGCGTACCGGTATCTGCCACTGCTGCAACAGCCGAGCAGCTTGCACCAGTTCGGGCACGCCCTTATCGCGCAGCATGCGGCTGACCATCGTTGCGACGATCACACCACCAGGGTACTCTGGTTGTGGCTGTGGTGTAAAGTGCTGAATATCGACACCCGATCCCGGGATCAAGGCTATTTGTTGTTCGGTCAGTCCGGTTAGGTTGCGGATGGCGCCCTGATCGTCGCTATTTTGGACGATAACCGATACCGATTGATGCCGCAGCAGGCCACGCAAGATGGGCTGAATCCAATAGCGCAACCAACGGGCCCGCCAATCTGCAGAAGTGAAGAGGTACCCCAATCCTGTCAGGGCATTGATCACCCGGGGCAATCCAACATATCGGGCCGCCAAGGTACCAAAAAATACCGGTCGTAAGGCCACATGGTGGACAACATCCGGCTGTTCACGGCGGTAAATCTGCACCAACTCACGCAACGATTGCCACTCATACCATAGCGATGGGGATTGACGACGCATGCGGATCGGTATAAGACGGAATCCCTCCCGTTCAATGATGGCCCCATGGTTGACCACGTGGGTGGCTACCACCACTTCCCAACCCGCTGCCACCATGGCGCGGGCGATGGGTAACCGGTGTGAGCAAAAATACCAATCTTCGGTGGTGAGGTAGAGAATTTTCAGCTGCTATTCTTCCGCAGGAGCCATCTGACTGCGCAGCAACCCTTGCACCTGGGCTACCTGTTCGGCGGTCATGTTCATCACTAGGTGATTATAGGCGTCGATGGCGTCCGGTTCTCCCTGTAACAGCGCCAGATAAAACCACAGACAAGCCTGTACCAAATCTTGGGGCACACCCAGGCCGAGCGCATGCGCCATGCCGAGTAAAAATTGGGCTTGCGCATGGCCACGATCAGCCGCTTTTTGGAACCATTTAACCGCTTCGGCGTCGTTGCGTGGCACCCCCTGCCCTTGGGCATACATAATACCGAGGTTGACTTGGGCCTCAATGTCCCCTGCTTCGGCGGCAGCCACATCGGCGCTATTATCATCTGGCGACGGCGGTTGGCTGGAACGGTGCGTGTTATCGAAGTTGATGTCGTAAGCTGTGCTGACGCTGGAACGAAATTGGGGCAGCAGGCTTGGTTGCGCTGCGTCGTGCATCCTACCGAGGATAAATTGGGCCTCTACCTCTTCCTGATCGGCAGCAGCACGGTACCACCGGATAGATTGTTGCCGTTCATCGATTTTTTGATACATAACGCCGAGGTTGAACTGGGCAACTACTAAGCCTTGTTGGGCAGCCGCTAACCACCACTGGATCGCTTCATCGTCGCTCTGTGGCACCCCTTTACCACCGATATACATCATACCGAGGTTAAATTGGGCGGACGCGTTGCCATTGGTCAGCGGCAACACGATACCACTTGGCCTCCCGGTCATAATGACGCCATCGACCATACACCAGCCCGAGGTTAAACTGGGCCACGGCTAACCCCTGTTCAGCCGCCAGGCTATACCACTTAATCGCCTCCTGATCGTCCTGGAGCACACCACGGCCTCGGTCATACATGACGCCTAGGTTAAATTGGGCTTCGGCCAGCCCTTGATCGGCAGCCAAGCGGTACCACTTTACGGCGTCCATGTCATCCTGTGGCACACACCGGCCAGCACCATAACGGTTGCCCAGCGTCATTTGCGCCACAGCCAACCCCTGTTCAGCCGCCAGTCGGTACCAGCGCGTCGCCTCACCGTCGTCCTGCGCTACCCCCTGACCGTTGTCGCACAGAACACCCAAGTTAAACTGAGCTTGAGCGTGCCCCTGCTCGGCTGCCATACGATACCACTGGGCCGACTGCTGGTGATCGTGCTGCTGCTCACAAAGCGACCCTAGGTCGAACTGAGCCTGAACATGTCCCTGCTCAGCGGCTCGGCGATACCACTTCATGGCCTCATTGTTATCCATACTGAACACCCCACTCAAGTTAATCGTGTCATAACCTTTACTGCCGCAGGGGCTCATTGTGCCCGAATGTGTCACGTCATACAAGGACTCACAACTGAACCAGCAGTCGGCACGAACGTCGTTTCCGGCTTGACCAACAAGGAATCAACAATTATGATGGCCGTTTTTAGCTGTTGTTATGGTTGGACTATGAAAACAAGCTACCAGAATGTGTCCGCGTATCGCACCAAGGATGGCTCGGAAATCCGCGAGCTGATGCACCCTCGGGTGCATGGTCATGGCTATCAAAGCCTAGCCGAGGCAATTGTTTGGCCCGGTGAGCAGACACACCGACATCGCCACCGGATAACGGAAGAGATCTACCACGTTACCAGCGGAGTTGGCAGCATGAACCTGGGCGATGATTGTTTTGTCATCAGAGCGGGTGACACAATACGCATTGCGCCTGGTGTGCCCCACAGTGTCACTGCCTTGGAGGAAGCACCGCTGCATATTCTCTGCTGTTGCAGTCCAGCTTACACCCACGAAGACACGGAGATGGAAAATGAACCATCAGACTATGAAGCCCTACCCGACCCTTACTCCGGCAGACATTGCGCAGTTGGAACAACTTAAAGCTGATCTGGAATCCATCAGCGCTGCCATAGCCGATATGACCGGAAAAAGTCCCTACGAGATTGAGGGTAGAGTCCGGTCGTTCCAAGATAAAGAGCAAGAGATTAAACAATTTCTAAATAGATTTGGTTTGTTACCAACCGCCTAAAAGAGACGGTTCGCCAAAGGAGGGGTAATCTGGCTATGTCCTTTTTCCAGCGCTTAAAAGAGGGTCTGTCGAAAACACGGCAGGTATTGGCAGAAAAACTCGATGCCATTCTCCCTATAGGGGCGCGCCTGGATGATGCCGTCATTGAGGAACTAGAGGCCCTATTGATTACTTCTGACTTTGGTGTTGAGGTTGCGGCCGCCATCATCAAGGATGCCCGTCAGCGCGAAAAACACGACGCCGACCGTTTTCGGCAAGCACTGGCTGTGGTGATTCAGGAGCGACTGTCCAATCATCAGTCCCCTTGGACCTGCGCCCACCGGCCCCATGTCATTCTCATCGTCGGGGTCAATGGCGTTGGCAAAACAACCACTATTGGCAAGCTGGCTTGGCAATTCAGGGAGGAAGGCAAGAACGTATTGCTGGCAGCCGGTGATACCTTTCGCGCCGCTGCCGTCGATCAGCTCAAGATATGGGGACAGCGGGCGGGCTGTCCGGTCATTGCCCAGGGACAAAATGCCGATAGTGCCTCAGTGGTCTTCGATGCCCACGCTGCTGCGGTCTCGCGCGGTTGTGATCTATTGATCGTCGATACGGCCGGTCGACTGCATACCCGTGACAACCTAATGGAAGAGCTCAAAAAGATCCAACGTATCCTGACACGACAGCAGGCTACGGCGCCACACGATGTTTGGTTGGTACTGGATGCCACCACCGGTCAAAATGCCATCAATCAGGTCAAGGCGTTTCATGGCATGATTGGCTTGACCGGACTGATCATCACCAAATTAGATGGCACCGCTCGTGGCGGGGTGGTGGTGGGAATTCATGAGCAATTTCAACTACCGATTCGTTATGTAGGGGTTGGCGAGGGGATTGACGACCTCAAGCCCTTTCAACCAGCCGAATTTGCCTCGGCCCTTTTTGGCGGCAATTGATCGTGTCCTACTCGTCCAAATTTATACCCACCCTAGCCATCGTGGCGCTTGCGGTGACAGTTGGCCACACCGACTCCGACACTGAGGTGACCACGGCCTATCGGAACTTATTCCAGTTGTTGGATAGCGGCCAACCGATTGAGAACACCCCAGTCATGGATCGCAGTCTCTGGCCACGCGATCAGCTGCTGCACTCATACCTCGAATTTGAACTGCTCGAACATGGTAATCGTACGCCAAAATTGGCCGAGTTGCGCCGTTTTTTGCAGCTGTGGCCTGATCATGCCCATGCGGCCAAAGTACGCACCCTGATGGACACCCATATACTTGAGCAAGGGAGCGACGATGAGATATTGGCGTGGCTGAAACAACGCCCCAACCGTACCCCAGAGATGCAGGGCCGCTATCTGGAATTGTTGCTAGCACGCGCCTTATACCAGGAAGCAGAACCGTTGTGGCGGAGTTATTACAGCCACGGCCATGCCCTATCGACCAAGCTGGAGCAATTGGCCCAACCCCTGGCGTTGCGGCTGACACCAGAAGAACATGAGAGTCGTGCCCGGGTGTTGTTGCGTCGAGATCGCATTGAGGCCCTGCATGTGGTGATCAGTAAACTGCCTGCGGCACGGCAGCGTTACTGGCAAGTGGTGGAAGCCGCCTATCTAATCAACCCCCGTTTTGAAGATCTATACCGTGCCCTCCCCGCTCCTCAAGCCACTTCAGCTGATTTGTGGCAGGCACGTCTGGAAGGGTTGTTACGCCAACAGCCCCATACCATGGCTATGCAGTTACTACAATCTCCAGAGGCCCAGTATATACCAGAGGAGAGTCGCCATAAGGCCCGTTTGCAGCTGGTACGGGAATTATTGTTCCAAGATAAACAGGAAAAGAATAATTCTCAGGCACGCAGTCTGATTGAACTCAATGTCCAGGAACGTGGCAGCAAGTGGTCTGATTCGCTCTGGTATGCCGGTTTGATCGCCCATTTACAAGGGGACATAACGACAGCTGGTGCCCGTTTTCGTACTTTGGCTACTGAAGGGCAAACGGCCCATCAACGCACTCAAGGAGCTGTATGGGCGGCACGCCTGATGGTAGGCAACGACCCGCAGCAACAGCTGTTGCTGGAACAGGCGGCACATCATCCAGAAACCCTCTATGGGATGCTGGCATTGGAGAAACAGCGCGGCGAGGTTGTCTGGCCAGCTATGACCAGTGCTGTCCCCTGCCCCGACCTGATGCGACAGCCAGAAACGATTCATCGTGAGTTACGCCGGATGCGTCTGCTACGAGACGTTGGTCGTGGCTATCACAATGGCGCTGAAGTAGATAAGTTAGGACGTAGTTATGGGATCAGTAAACGTGAATTGGTCTGCTTGGCGCTGGAATTTCAGGCCCCCAATCAGGCGACCCGTATCGCTGAATCGCTGCTCACGGAAGGCGGCGAACCGATGTGGCGCGGACTTTATCCAACCCCCAATTGGCTGCCCAGTCAGGGATGGCTACTGGATCCAGCTTTGATTTGGGCCGTGACCCGCCAAGAAAGCCGCTTTTCCCAGCGGGTCATCTCCTCAGCGGGTGCTATGGGATTAATGCAGCTGATGCCTGCTACCGCACGTGAAGAGGCCAAGAAGCTGGGCCTGCCACTGGCCACGGCTATCAACCTCAAACAGATCCCCTATAATCTCAGCCTCGGGCAGTCCTACCTCCATCGGATGTTACAGCAGTTTGATGGCGATATGGTGCTGGCGGTAGCAGCCTACAATGCCGGCCCCGGGCGATCCCGTCAGTGGCAACAAGAGCGCCGTAACACCGACCCGTTGTTGTTTATAGAGACTATCCCGATCAGTGAGACGCGCGGCTACGTGCAAAAGGTGCTGCACAACTATGCCGTCTATCGGACTATGGCTCAGGGTAGTGGCTCGTTGGAGAAAGCGCTACGACTCACCGGACCCGGTATGGAGCAACTGGTTGTTAGTCAGAAGTAAATAGCCACGGTAGTTGGCTGGTGATCAGCTGACGGACGGACGGTAACGCCCGTGGATCAACAAATACCCGTACCGCCTGATGGGGATTCTGCCCCAAGAAATGGATCCGTGCCGATACCTGCTCGGCTGCTCGTACCCGTCCGGCATTGTCGATCACGTAAATGGGGTCAGCGGCACCAGCAGTATAGTGTTGATGGGTGTAAGGGGCGTGATTGAGGTGATCGATGTAGACCAGCAGGTGTAATGGTACCTGATAGGTCGTCCCGTCCAAATCAATAACATCAATTGGGGTATCGGCCCCCTGCTGAAACCACTGCCATATGGCCTCTGTTGCTGCCGGTGACGTCAACCATTCCGATTGATCTTGCTGCCAACGTAGACGGCGATAAACCAACTGACGCTGACGCAGCATGCGGCATTTACAGCGCAATTCACACAAAGCGACGTGGTTATTGGGTAGTGCGGTGGCCCAATGCTGGATGGCGTAAGCCAATACGGCGTCATCCAGCGCTAGATAGTGGGCAACAGATAACTCATTACCGTGGTATAGATTTTGAAGGAATTGGAGCAATTCCGGTGGCGTTTCCGGTGGCAAGACGCCGGTATCGCGCCAGTACCACTGTACCGTCTGCAACAGATGGACCCATAACGCCTCGAAGGCACGTACCGTTTTATGGTCATAGACCTGACGATACATATCGTCGCGGGCCACAATATAGCTTTCCAGGGCGGTCATTCCCTTGGTGACGTCAACGCAGAGACGCGGTTGATCGTTGACTAGGCCAATGCGCAGGCTATGGAGCAGCCATTCTAGGTCGTAATGACCATAGACAACGCCGGTGCAATGGGCATCTCGCAATAGATAATCCATCCGATCCGCATCAAGCTGGCTAGCAATCAACTGGCCACCAAAAGGCTTGGGAGAGTTACTGCTGTCGCCCAAGATCGCCTGCAAATCGGCCATGAAAGCCGCTTCGGATAGTCCCAATCGTTGACATTGCTGATCGATTTCGCGGTGAATAGTGGTGTCTCCAGATAGGATTCGCCAGCCCCACTCCTCGTGCGCCGGCATGTTAGCCGCCACTTCTTCAAAAATATGCGAATAAGGACCATGACCAATATCGTGTACCAGTGCCGCCACCTTGATCGTCAGTAACTGCTGCCGCGACAACCAGCCGGGATAGAGTTGCAACAGCGTGCGTAGGATACGCTTAGTCAACTGCATAACGCCCAGGGAATGGGAAAAGCGTGAATGTTCCGCCGATGGATAGACCAACCGCGCTGGTCCGAGCTGTAAAATAGCCCTTAAGCGCTGCATTTCCGGCGTATCGATCAAGGCTAGTAGCATGGAGTCGCCCCAATCGACGGGATCGTTCCCGGACAGAGCGTCGTCACGTTCTAGCGCGATCATGTTGTGGATGGGATCACGAAAGACTTTCTTCATAACCCTGCTGAGTACACCCATGACCGGAAAAAATCAATTGGAAACCAACAAAAATCGCTAAAATGAGGTAAGGCCAAGAAGATGACTTGACTTTTTGCCAGGATTTGGGGAATCTCGTCTACCAATAGGTGAGGAGGCGGCCATCGCTGACGAGCGAACCGTCAACGAATGACCTGGTTTGGAATCACTGGACGAGCACATTTTGGAGACGCTGATCATGATGAAGAAACTTGCTATTGCAACAGCCTCTTTCGCTGTGGTGTTGGGCTTGGCACTGCCCTCTTTTGCTGAGGATTGCAACTTGACCTACACGCGCGTTGCCTGCGCTGGTAAAGAGGCCGATTCTTATAAGAAGTGTGAGGGTAAACCCTCTTGCACCCAAGCCAAGCCAGCTGCTAGCAAGCAGGAATGTTTGGATTTGGCCAAAAAGGCTTGCGACAACGACCGCACCGACATCACCAAATATAAGGGTATCACCGCTGCTTTTGGCGCCGAGAAGTTGGTGGGTGGTTTTAACGCGGATGGTAAGGCCGATGCCACCGGTCCTAATTTCTGCGCCAATGATCGTCCCGACATGAATAAGTGTCAGTAGGACTCTTCACCGCCCTCGCCTCCTGTCACAAGGGAAGAGGGCGGGCAAGTTCTCTCTTTGGAGCAAAAAACCGGCGTATCATCTGCAAACTGGCAGTAGCATAAGCGGTGCTTGGTGTTGTCTCCTCCTCGTGACGGTGGGCGGCGAAGACGACACGTTCGACGCGTGTCAGTTCAATCGCTGCTTGGCACATCACGCAGGGCTCCAAGGTGACAAACAGGGAACTGCCCGGTAGTCGGTAATTACCACGGCGCTGCGCCGCTTGGCGCAGCGCCCGGATCTCGGCATGACCTAACGGGTCATGACTGGCGGCGGAGTCGTTGCCAGTCTCAGCCAGCACCCAACCCAACGGCTCACAGACGATGGCCCCCACTGGGATTTCATCCCGCTGGCCGCTGTCCGCCGCTGCCAGCAGCGCCAGCAACATCCCCGCTTGCTCAGCCGCTAAGAAATGGAGGTCGGATGCGTCGTCATGCACTCCCTGGTCGTTCATTACTACAGACTAATCACAGCTTACGCCGCCACCCTATAAACGCTGTTGTTGCGTTCAGGAATGAAAATAGAAATAATTTTGTCGTTCACTTATGAGAATAGCTTTTTTGTAAGGACCACAGAAAGACACCGCTTCGACAAGGTACCTCAACTGGCAAGCTGGTTCAACGATATTTCTTAACCAACCCTGGATATTGATAATGTGTTGCATCGGCTGCAATTTGTTGTCATGATGATGGCTCTGGATGAGTATAACGTGATTTATTTGCAGAGGCTGTATCGATGGCAAAAAATGGAGTGCTGCCCATATCGCGTTCTCTCGTGGCCCAATCGGTTATCCAGGTGGTACTGGTAACAGCGGCCTACTACGTTTTCGGCCGTCTTGGCTTGGCCATGCCTGCTGTTGGTCAGCACATTACCCTGATTTGGCTACCAACCGGCATCGCCGTCGCGGCATTACTGCGCTGGGGGACCCCATTATGGCCAGCAGTTTATCTCGGCGCCTTCCTAGTGAATCTCCACACCGGGTTATCCCCTCTTTTTGCCTGTGGTGTCGCTGTTGGTAACACCGCCGGACCTTTACTGACGGCAATGTGGCTACGCCATTCCAGCTTTCACTGGGAGTTTGACCATAAACTCGATGCAGTATGGCTGATGGTAACAGGTATGGTGGGCATGTCTCTATCAGCCAGTGGTGGCGTTGCCTTGTTGTGGTTAAATGGTACCCTCCTCATGGCAGATATCGCTCCGGCTTGGTTCACTTGGTGGATGGGAGACACCACCGGGGTACTCCTAGCGACTCCCCTCCTAGTGGCACTGTCTCGGAACACATGTCAGTTCTTCCACCAGCAGCGCTTCGAAGTTGCGATCATCCTGGCGTTATCGTTTGGGTTGAATTGGTTCATCTTCTTATCATCCCATCACTTCATGCTGACATTTCTTCCCGCATTGATTGTGATATGGTCCGCTATGCGGTTCGGTATTATTGGCGCGTCGGTGACGGTTCTGGTGGGAACGGTTCTATCCGCCTTGGGTGTGGGACTTGGCAATGACCCCTTTCATCTCGGAGGTGAATATAATTTATTGGTTTTATGGGTTTACATGGTAACGCACACCATCATCAGCCTGGTGGTGACGGCCTTACAAGCTGAGAATAGACGCAGCACAGCACAAGCCCAGGAATCTTACCACCGTTTACGAGAGATTGCTGCCACCCTCGCCGAGGGTCTCTACGTCATTGATCGGCAGGGGCGTATCACGTTCACCAATCCCACCGCATTGACACTACTGGGGTGGCAAGAAGAGGAGATGATGGGACAGGCTGCCCATGCCCTATTCCATCATTCATATAGCGATGGCTCCCCCTACCCCCCCTCTGCCTGTTCCATATACGAGGTATTAAATCGGAGCAGCGTCATGACTTCGCAGGATGAATGGTTTTGGCGTCGAGATGGAAGCTGTTTTCCTGTATCCGTAACCGCCTCACCCATCTTTAAGTCTGGAGTGGTGAATGGAGTAGTCGTTGCTTTCCGGGATGTTACCAAACAAAAACAGATGGAGCGTGCCCTAGAAGCCAGTGAACAACAGCTCCGAGACATCCTCAACAACACCTCGTCCGTCATTTTTATGAAAGACTTGCAAGGACGTTATCTGTTCATCAACCATCAATACGAAGCGTTATTTCGCATTACCAATGAGGATATCCTGGGTAAAACAGATTATGACATCTTCCCATCTACGATAGCTGCCACATTACAAGCTAATGATCGTCTTGCATTGTCGGCTGAGACGCCTACCCAAATTGACGAGATCGTGCCGCAGAACGATGGTGAGCATATTTACATCTCTGTCAAGTTCCCACTACGGGATGACAGCGGTCGGCCCTACGCTGTCTGCGGCATTGCCACCGATATCACTGAGCGTAAACAAATGGAAGATGCCTTGCGCCATGCCAAAGAACAAGCCGAGCAGGCCACTGAGGCTAAAAGTAATTTTCTGGCCATTATGAGTCATGAAATTCGCACTCCTATCAATGTGGTCCTCGGCATACTTGAGCTGCTCGAAGATTCCGATTTACAACAATCTTATCGCGAGCAAGTGCAGCTGGCATTAAATTCTGGAAAGATGTTGCTTTATTTAATTAATGATGTCCTAGACTACTCAAAGATTGAAGCCGATCAACTCAAATTAGAGAGTGCTCCTTTTAATCTGCGTACCCTGTTAGACGACATTGCCATGAATATGGCCCCACTTGCACACGCAAAAAATATTGAATTAACCTCATTTTTTCCAAGTAAGGTCCCTGTATCCGTGTGTGGCGATGCGAATCGTCTGCGTCAGATATTCATCAATTTGATCAACAATGCCATCAAGTTCACCCCTAGAGGGGGCACTGTAGAGTTTCATGGCGGTCCCGTAAGTCGCGAAGGTCAATGGATTGAGTTTTTATTTGAAGTCCGAGACACTGGGATTGGTATCCCAGTCAATGATCGAGAACAGATTTTTGAGCGTTTCGTCCAGGCCAACACTTCCACAACGCGCCAGTATGGCGGTACCGGCCTGGGATTGACAATTTGCCAACGCCTGATACAGCTCATGAACGGTAGCATCGGTGTTGATGCCAATCCATTTGCAGATTCAGGTTCTATTTTCCATTTCACTATTCAGTTGCTGGAACAAGATCAACTAGTGGTACCCCCTCCTCAAAGTGGCTTGAGTGGCACGCATGCCTTGATTGTGGGCAGTCTTGGTTTACAATCAGCCATGCTCCATGACGCTCTCGAAACCTGGAATGTTATTTACAATGATGCTTATGAGTTGCAGTCTGCCTGTTCGATGCTGGCAGATGCTGCCAATCGAGGTACCCCTTACCGGTTGGTAATTATCAATCAGTGGCCGGGTGAGGATAAATTACAAGGGTTGGCGCAATTGCGCGCTATTGGACGAGAACTATGTTTTTTGCTCCTTATAGATCGATTAGATCAAGGACTCGACCAAGCGGCGGAACTTCCTGGTAATACCCTATGTCTGAGGAAACCCTTCAGTGAAGATCAACTCCACAACAAGATCTGTACCCTACTACAGCCACGTAATGATCATGCGGTACAACCCACGATAGCAATGCCATTGGCCCACACCCCACAACCAACGTACGCTTCTGCCTCCATTCTCGTCGTTGATGATCAGGAAGCCAACCTGACAGTCGTACTTGGAATGCTTGCCAAGGTAGGATGTAGCCGCGATCGCTGTCTGACGGCTTGTAACGGCCAACAGGCTGTGGAACAGTTTCAGCAAAATAGCTTCGACCTCATTTTTATGGACTGTCAAATGCCGGTCATGGACGGCTATCAGGCCGTCTCCCTGATCCGAAAGTGGGAGCAGCAGCAGGGGCGCGCACCCATCCCTATTATCGCCCTTACCGCTGATATTACCCAGATGAGTCGGCAGGCCGGAGAGGCCTCGGGCATGAGTGATTTTCTCTCTAAACCGGTTTTCATCAATGACTTACGGCTCATGCTAGACCGATACTTTTCTGTTGCCACCACAACAGCCAGCCTACACCCGGAACCAGTCGAACCAGCTCGTAGCAACCAGCTGGATGTCATCGCTATTTTACAATCGACTGGGCTAGAGGAGGAAGATTTGCAGCAAGTTGTCCAACTCCTCACCGATCAACTACCCGAGTTAATACGCACGATGGAACGCGGGCTGCGCGAGGCAGACTACGAACAGGTTCGGGCCACGTCCCATGTTCTCCACGGCTCTGTCATGAATGTTCTCTTCCCAGAAATGAAAAAATGCACGGCGACATTACATGAGGCGGTGCGGCAGCGGTCGTGGGGGAGAGTACAGCAACAGTTGGCTGATTTGCAAACGGCATCTATTCCTATTCAAGAAGCACTGACCGCCTATCTTCATCCAGGATCTGGAAAACGGGGTGAAGAATGCTGCGAGATAGTGTAACCGTGAGGAGTGCGATATGTCCCAACAAGGCGTTGTGGTCATTCCAGTTTTAGTACACCAGGATAATTACGTCTGGCTGTTTCCTACCCTACCAGGAAAAATGGCTGCCGTCGATCCGGGCGAGGCGGAGGCGGTTATTGCATTTTTGGATGGCTATGGCGTCAGTTTATCTCATATTCTCATCACCCATCACCATAACGATCATATCGACGGCGTCGAGTTGTTGCGACAACGCTACCAAGCAAAGGTCATAGGAGCCGCAGCGGATGCCCATCGCCTACCACCCCTTGATCATGCAGTGGTAGACGGCGATAAATTGCGGCTGGGTGATCAAGACGTTACGGTGTTGGAGACTCCCGGACACACATTGGGTCACGTTGTCTACCACACAGAAGATGCTCTCTTCAGCGGCGATACGCTCTTTTCTTGTGGCTGTGGGCGTCTTTTTGAAGGAAGCGCCGATCAGATGTGGGCTTCGTTGCAACGACTGATGGCTCTGCCAGGGAATTGGCGTCTATTTGCCGGGCATGAATACACACTGATTAATTTGAAGTTTGCCCTCCACTTAGAACCCGATCATCAAGGCTTGAAACAGTTCTACCAGCACGCCAACACCCTGGTACATCAGAGGCAACCGACCCTGCCCGTTCGCTTGGAGCAGGAAAAACAGATCAACCCATTCCTACGTTGTCATACCACCAACATGGCTCAGTACCTCGACAGAGCTGGCCAGAGTGGAGCAGCGGTATTTGCCGCCTTGCGTCAATTGCGCAACAACTGGCGCTGACTCGTTCAGAATGTCCCGTTTTAAGGTAACTGCCCAGGTAGCTTATTCGTAATTTTTTTGTGACTGCCTACCCCAGTGGTGCGACGTCCACTGACACATATAGTGTCTCCTGACCACCGCCCAAGATGACTCCTTTGAGTGGCGCCACATCGGCATAGTCACGTCCTGTGGCCAGCGTAATGTGTCTCTCCTGCGGCAATAGGTTATTGGTCGGATCAAAATCTATCCAACCCTGCCCGGGCACAAATACGGCAAACCAAGCGTGTGAAGCGTCAGCCCCCACTAAACGCGGTTTACCCGGTGGCGGCGATGTCTCTAGATAACCACTCACATACCGAGCCGCTAAACCAATAGCACGCAGAGCACCAATTGCCACGTGAGCAAAATCCTGACACACACCCTGACGATGTTTCATGACCTCTTCTAATGGCGTTGTGATCGTTGTGACAGAGGCACGATAAGTGAACTCGCGGTAAATGCGCTGCATCAGATCGCTAACCGCCTCCAATAGCGGCCGCCCCGCCAAAAATGAGCCAGAAGCAAATTGCACAAGCTGATCACTGCGCCGAATCAACGACGAATCAAGCATGAATTGCCGATTACAGCAAATTTCTGGCTCGTCCGACCGGTGTAATAGATCGCGCACGTGCTCCCAGCAATAGTAAATGGTAGGCCACGACAATGTCGTACGGGGTAAAACAACTACTTCACTGCTCGCTAAAACCTCCAATTGCTGATGCGGTTCCAAAATCTCAAAATAATGGGTACAATTATTGAAATAGTCGTAGGCCTCATACATCACAGCCGGCGCAGGTGTTACGTGTAGGGTACGTTGTATAACATCTTGATTGTTAGTAGAACATGGAACTAAATGAGCAAAATTGTGACAGACAGTAACAACATCGCTGTACTGATAACGGGTCATGTGCTCAATCCGGTAGCGCATATTTCACCTAGCTAAAACCTACTCTGTCGAGTCACTGGCAAAGCGTGTTGGAAGTAGTTATGAGAGAGTTCTGCTGATAGAAGCGGCAATAACTGCTTCATACGTGTCAGTAAATCCTCCAAGTTGGGTCGACCATTTGTGTCATCTGTCAGTGTCAACAGATCGGTATCAGAGAGCCGCAATAGGCTGACCACCTCCAGGATAGTCCGTCCTGCTGGAGTACGAAAGACGGGCATCGGTTGCAATCTGGGTAGCTGGTCAATATGATGCTGCAGTTCGACCAACTGAAAAGATAAGCTACGTGGGTTGGACTCATCCTGTAGAATCAGATCGAGTGCTGGTTTCATGGCGAGATGGCTGCGATAACGCCGTCTATAAGTAATAATACTATCAGTGATGTTTAGTAATGCCTCCAATAACACCTGCTCCTCATCGGGATCGGCGCAATGTACCAAGGTGGTGTGGAGTAGATCAATCGTGAAAAGAGATCGCTCCAAACGCCGCCCCAAGCCAAGAAAATGCCAACCGATACCACGCGTCATATTCTCCATAGATAGGCCAGTAAATGCCGTCAATGAAGTTAACAGGGACTCAATATCATCTACCGTATCATTAAGGTGATGTAATCCCTCTAGGTGTAATAAGATATCATGGATCCGGTTAATGACACGCCAAGTATCGCTGGACAATCGGTCACGTACACGGTATGCGGTCTGAATCAATGTCTTAACAGTAGTACTAATGCTACCATTGTCGTCTGACGACAATATCATACGCCGTATATCAGACTCTGGATCTACGCAATATGGCTCGGATTCCCCTTCCTTAAAATTTGGAGACGCTAATGTCAATGAGGTCGCCGCCCGGTACAAAGTACGCACTGCTCGCCGCGGCATCAAATGACTATCCGTATCCCTCTCTTCCGGCGGTAATAGTAAGATTGTACGTAGCAATCGTAACGCATTTTCAACGCGCACGGCATAACGCCCAAGCCAAAACAGATTTTCCGCCACCCGACTGGAAAGTTCGCCGGTAAAAATAGAAGGCTGCAATAAAGGACCGGAAGATTGCCTATTTCCACGTGCGACGGGTGATGAAGAAAGCACCCAAACGTCTTTGGTGATACCACCATAATTATCAAAAAATGGTACCTGTGCTGAACGGGTTGATACAGCCGCTAATCCCCCAGGCATGACTTCTGTGCCAGCACTACCAGCAGTCAAAAAGGTGCGCAAAAGCACATGGCCTGGAACCAAGTGGTGATCTGTCATAACCGGCATGGTCGACGGTGTAATGCGTTCTTGTGCGATAAAAGACGCAGGCTGTGCCAGAATGCGCTGCCGTATCGCCAACAGCTCCGTTGCCGATAGCTGATCACCAAATACGGGAGGAGAAGAGCGCACGCAGCCTAATGATTTGATAATGAGGGTGTTGAGATGGTCCAATGTATAGGCAAGATGGTCACGATCGCCACACCACCAAGTAGGTGTGGACGCGAGCAACAATTCCTCTCCAAGAAAGTGACGCGCCAGTTGTGGCAACCAAGCCAATAGTCCCTGATTTTCCAGTATGGCAGCCCCGGGAGGATTGACAACGGCGACACGCCGACCACGGATCGCTTGTAGTAGGCCGGCGACACCAACACAGGAGTTTTCTTGCAGCTCCAATGGGTCACACAATCGATCATCAATCAGGCGTACAACGACATCAACTGTGTGGAGTCCATCCAGTGTCTTCAAACAGACGCGGCCAGAACGCGTAGCCAGATCCTCTCCCTGTACCAGTGTCAAACCAAGATAGTTGGCTAAGAAGGTATGCTCAAAGTAAAGTGCGTCCTGTGGCCCAGAGGTTAACAAAACCGTTTGCGGATCCTCACGCGGCTGACAAGCCGATCCCGTTAGATTGGTTCGCAACGTCGCAAAGAATGGCCTTAATAGTCTTACTTGGTGTTCATTCAAAACATTACGCAGTAACCTAGCAAAGATCTGGCGATTTTCCAGGGCATAACCAGGACCAGTCGGCCTTTGGAAATGGTCCCCCAACACCAAGAAGCGGCCATCTGTGTTGCGCGCTAAATCTACTGAATACCATGGCAGCGCTTGCTGCACTGCCAGGGGAAGACGATAGCATGGACGCGAAAAAGCCGCATCGGCAAAAATCAACTCAGCTGGCAACAAGCCAGTACGGATAACATCCTGGGTACCATACAAATCAGCAAACAACCGCTCCAGTAAGCGATAACGCTGCTTTAGCCCCCGCTCCAACTGCAACCACTCTGCTTCGGCAATCACCAGTGGCCATATATCGAGGTCCCAGGTACGTATCACGCTTTGGTGATCGTGATAAACGTTATAAGCAACACCATTTTCCAACAGGAGTCGTTTGGCTTTATCGCGCAACTGTCCCATGTGGGAGAGTCCCCAATCACTCATACGGCTGAAAATTGGGCCTAGATGATCTCGTGGAGTACCATCTGAAGTGAAGAATTCGTCATATCCATCTGGGGGACGGTAGTAAAAAAACTGCTCCTTGGTCAAATATCGACATCCTTTTTAAGAAAAACAGCACTCCCATTCCAAAACTTGATTATCGAATCTTCGCCAGTTACTCAGATATCGACGGTGCTACGTTACCGAAAATATATCGAAAGGTCAATGTGCTTGGCTTTGTCAGTCGGTCCAGCCATGACGGTTAGCACATCGCAGATCAAGCGTATGTGGATATTCCTCTGAAGGCTCTTCCTGCGGCGGTTCCATCGGCTGTGGTGGCTGGCCATTGGGGTAGAAGCGACCCAAACGAACGATCTCTGGTAGAGGCATCAGAACCCCAGGGGTATGACCAAACTCCTGAAACCGGTTGGTGCGACGGGCCTCAGCCTCATAACTATTGATAGGAAATTGTTGATAACTATGGCCACCAGGATGAGAAACATTATAGGTGCATCCACCGATAGAGTGACCGTTCCATGTGTCGATTACATCAAATACCAGTGGCGTATGCACCCCAATAGTCGGGTGAAGAGCCGAAGCTGGCTTCCAGGCCCGGTAACGCACCCCAGTCACCGCTTGGCCGTGGCGCGATGTGTCACGCAAGGGCACACGGCGGCCATTACAGACCAACACATACCGCCCTTCCGTCAAACCAGAACAGAGCACCTGTACCCGCTCCAAAGACGAATCAACAAAACGGGCGGTACCGGCACGAGTCACCTCTTCCCCTAACACATGCCATGGCTCAATGGCCATACGCAACTCCAACTCGATTTCATCAAGACGCACCACTCCGTAACGCGGAAAACGAAATTCCAAAAATGGATCAAGCCAACTGTCCTGAAAATTGAATCCGGCACGGCGCAGATCGGCGAATACGGCACGTACATCATGCACCACGTAATAAGGCAGCATAAACCGGTCATGCAACTCGGTACCCCAACGTACCAATCGGTGATGGTAGGGTTGTTGCCAAAACCAAGCAATCAATCCACGCAATAACAACATCTGCACCAAACTCATGTGAGCATGAGGGGGCATTTCAAAAGCACGCAACTCCACCAGTCCTAAACGACCCGATGGACCATCAGGAGAATAAAGTTTATCGATACAAAACTCTGCACGATGGGTATTACCAGTCAAATCAACTAACAAGTGACGCAACAACCGATCAACCAGCCAAGGTGTTGTCACTTCACCGGTTGGCATTTGTTGAAAAGCTATTTCCAACTCGTATAGCGCCTCCATGCGCGCTTCATCGATGCGTGGAGCCTGGCTAGTAGGGCCGATAAACAGCCCAGAAAAGAGGTAAGAAAGTCCTGGATGGTGCTGCCAGTAAGTGATGAGGCTGCGTAATAGGTCAGGACGACGTAGCATCGGGCTATCCACTGGAGTGGGGCCACCGATGGTGACATGGTTACCTCCGCCGGTACCGCTGTGGCGACCATCAAGCATGAATTTCTCAGTGGCCAGTCGAGCTAACCGTGCCTCTTGATAGAGCAGAACGGTGATATTTTCTAGCTCTTGCCAGGATGCAGCTGGATGGATATTGACCTCAATGACACCTGGATCTGGTGTCACTAACAGACGTTGCAGCCGTTCATCTTGTGGCGGATCATAACCTTCCAATACAACAGGCAGTTGTAGCTCAGCTGCTATTGTCTCAATAACGGCCACCAGCGCCGACCACTGTTCCAACAGCTCTATTGGCGGCATGAATAAATGCAACCGACCCTGACGAGGCTCAACACAAAGGGCTGTGTGAATAATCGTTGCTGATTCGATAGGCAACGAATCGATTGGCAACCGCAATCCCATGGGTGAATCGCCTGGCAATAGGAATAGCTGCCCTCGTCGTAATGGCCAACGGCTGCTGCACCAACACCGACGACGTTCATGCCATCGCAATGGCAACACAAAACCAGCTGGCGTATTAAGCCCTTGCTCCAAAACGCGCGCCAGCCGCTGCCGCTCCGATGCATCGGTCAGATCTAACGCCAAGGGATCAATATTGTCTGGCAATTGCTGTTCTTGCCAAACATGATAAAAAGGATCTTCGTAGCTGGTCAAAACATGCTGGTTCTCGATACCTAAGGCTGTAGCAAGCCTATCGATAAAACACCTAGCATGGTCAATATCGTACTGGGATAACTGGTCCTCAATAGCCAATAATGCCGGGTCATGCCAGAGCGGTTGGCCGTCTCGACGCCAAAAACAACTTAGACGCCAACGTGGTAACGGCTCGCCTGGGTACCATTTACCTTGGCCATAGTGAAGTAAGCCACCGGGGGCAAAACAACGTTGTAGCCTGCGCAATAAATCGCCAGCCAGTTGCCGTTTTTTGGGGCTGTCGGCAGTAAAGTTCCACTCTGGGTCATCTGGGTGATCAATAGCAACAAAGGTAGGCTCTCCACCCATGGTGAGACGTACATCTTGTTGTAATAATTGCTCATCTACCTGACGACCCAATGCCTGAATATCTGCCCATTGCTCATCTCTGTATGGTTTGGTAACGCGTGGAGTTTCTAGAATACGCACGACTTGGTTATCAAAAGAGAAGGTGCTCTCACACGCTTCAACATCACCGATAATTGGAGCAGCGTCACGATAATGAGGTGTACAAGCCAGAGGAATATGTCCCTCACCAGCAAACAGACCAGAGGTTGGATCTAACCCAATCCAACCGGCACCTGGCACATAAACCTCAGCCCAAGCATGTAGATCGGTAAAATCACTTACTGGTCCTGATGGTCCGTCGAGAGAGGCTATATCCGGCTTAAGTTGCACCAAATAACCTGAAACAAACCGAGACGCCAAGCCGAGATGGCGCATGATCTGTACCAGTAACCAAGCCGTATCACGACATGAACCACTCCGCTTGTTGAGCGTCTCTTCGCAGGACTGCACGCCAGGTTCTAAACGGATAGTATAACGGATTGATCGCCATAAATGCTGGTTCAGCGCTACCAAAAAGCCCACCGTTTTTTGCCGCTGACGTGACACATCGGCCAACCACTGATGCACTAACGGACCCGTATCATCAATCTCCAAATAGGGTTGTAACGACTGTTTTTCCCCAGTGTCGTAGCAGAAGGGGTAGAATTCGGCCGACTCCTCGACAAAGAAATCGAATGGATTAATCACCGTCATGTCGGCGATCACCTCAACATCAATGTGCATACTGCGCGTCCTGTCTTGAAAAACCACGCGAGCCAGGAAGTTACCGAATGGATCTTGCTGCCAGTTCAAGAAATGGTTTTCAGGCGTGATTCGCAGCGTGTAGCTTCGAATCGGCGTGCGGCAATGAGCCGCTGGACGCAGCCGAAAGACGTGGGGCAACAGCAGCGTCGCCCGGTCATATTGATAATGGGTCTGATGACGTATGGCAACACGTATGGTCATGGGGGGCTCCAAGGTCAGATTTTAGGAATAGATGTGCCTATCGCACGATCATTACCAAAAACACTACAACAAAAGACGCGCCAACCACGCAAGCAGAGTCCACAGGCTGTTTTACGCGTTCTAACAGTGATGATGTGCTTATTTTATGTTCATTGTCATAAACGAGGTGCCTATTATTTATACATAATGGCCATTTTTACAGTCACAAGCAGCTCAAAAGATCTCTATCAACAATGCAATAGCGTAGTGGCGCGATCATTGCTTTATCATCATATATGTAGACGGTAAATGACATGGATGAGGAGGATCGTACCATGACTATTGATTGGACCCGTTATCAGCGTACAACAGCTTTCGATGAGATGATCAATTCGGACTGCTTGGCACGTCCAAGTACGTCAGCCTTGCATCATTATCTATCTGAGTTGGGTGAACAGTCACTGCAACAACGCCAACAGGACGCCAACAATACCATTATCGATCTTGGAATTACTTTTACGGTTTATTCCGATGGTGACAATATTGACCGTGTTTGGCCTTTCGATATTATTCCGCGCCTGTTAGCCAAATCGGAGTGGCAACACACTCAGGCAGGTCTGATTCAACGCATGACAGCCATTAACATGTTCATTGGTGACTTGTATGGATCACAGCGCATCATCCGCGACAAGGTCTTTCCAGCTGAACTACTGGCTGACTCGAAAAATTTTCGTCCCCAATGTGTGGGTATGAAATTGGCCTGGGGGGTATGGGCTCACATCTGCGGTAGTGATCTGATACGGGACCAGCACGGGGTATTGCACGTATTGGAAGACAATTTGCGCGTGCCATCTGGCGTCTCCTATATGCTGGAAAACCGCCTGGTAACCAAAAGAGTTTTTCCAGAACTATTTGATACCCATAACATCGTTCCTGTTGATGACTATCCTTCGCAACTATATGATATGTTGGCGTCGCTCACCCCACGCCCTCATGACCACCCACAAGTGGTGTTGTTGACGCCTGGCATTTATAATTCTGCCTATTTTGAACATCTCTATCTGGCCCAACGCATGGGCATTGAGCTGGTCGAGGGCAGCGACCTGATGGTTGGCGATGACGACTGTGTCTATATGAAGACCATTGCTGGCCCGAAACGGGTTGATGTCATTTACCGCCGTGTTGATGACCTGTTTCTAGATCCAGAGGTATTTCACTCCGACTCTTGTTTAGGTGTACCAGGATTAATACGGGCTTGGCGCAACCACCGTGTGGCATTGGTCAATGCCCCAGGAGCCGGGATAGCGGACGATAAAGTAGTCTATGCCTATATTCCACAGGTGATTCGCTACTATCTCGGAGAAGAGATTATGTTGCCCAATGTCCAAACCTGGAAATGTCTTGACGCCAACGACCGGCAGTACGTATTGGAACATCTTGACCAACTGGTCGTCAAGCCAGCCAATGAATCGGGCGGTTACGGCATGATGATCGGTCCCTACGCAACTACAGAAGAACGTGAAAAAATGGCTTGGTGCATCCGGAATAATCCTCGCAACTACATCGCCCAACCAACAATTGCGCTGTCAACGGTACCGACTTTGACCGATGAGGGTGTCCAACCTCGCCATGTTGACCTACGTCCATTCATCCTTCAAGGTCGCCATTCATACGTCACAGCAGGCGGGTTGACACGGGTAGCCCTACGCAAAGGATCGCTTGTGGTCAACTCATCTCAAGGTGGAGGAAGTAAAGACACCTGGATTGTGGAGGACTAGTCATGCTATCGCGCGTTGCTGAAAATATTTACTGGATGGGACGTAACTTGGAACGGGTTGAGAATGGTGCTCGATTGATTAGCGTTACCAAAACGATGCTTCTTGATCTACCTATCTGTCGTGCCCATCCGCATTTTGGCTGGGAACAGCTGGTTACCATTACCGGTAATAGTGAGCTATTCCACTCTCTATGTCAGCAGAGTAATGAATCGTCTGTGCTCGCGTTCCTTATCAGCCAACCTGACAATCATTCATCCTTACTCAGCTCCATTACCTATGCGCGCAATAACCTACGCACCATACGCGACATATTTCCTCGTGAGTTCTGGGAAAGCCTTAACCAGCTCTACCTGTACATACGCGAATACGCCGACAATGGTATTGAAACTGGCCACTGGGACCGCTTTCTGCGTGTTGTCATCCGTAAATGTCAGGAGCTGATTGGGCTATTAACTGGTACCTTATCACGTGGAACGGCCTTTGATTTCTTCCGTATTGGTCAGCATTTGGAAAGGGCAGATATGACTACCCGTATCCTTGATGTTCGATCAAGCTACCTGGCACTCCATACTTCGGATGGACCGTTTCCGTTTGCCCAGATTCAGTGGCTCAACCTATTGCGTTGTGTTTCTGGGGAACAGATGTATCGGCGCCAAATCAACCCACGCATTACTGACATTGACGTCCTGTCGTTTCTGCTGCGTGATCGTCTGTTCCCGCGTACTTTTTACTACTGCATGCATGAAATTGCCTTGGCTCTCACAACAATGGTAAACAGCACTCACCCCCTTGAGCATGTAGAACAGCTCAAACAGATGATAGAAGAGAGTGATTTATCACTGCTCATGCAGCACGGTTTGAGTAAATTCATGGACGATCTGCAACTCGCTTTAGGGCAGCTACATCAGCAGATTGCCACTACCTATTTTTCTCGACGATAGCCCTATATTGTTAATCGCTAGGGTACGTTGACTTAAGAATTGGTATTGATAAGGTGTTGCATCGGTTGTAATTTGTTGTCATGATAGCGGCATTGATAGGGCTGTACACGGGCTTGTTGCCTTAAAATTTGGTCCCATAATTTATACGGATGAACTATGATGAAATGGAGCGTAATCGCATGGGTCAGCGTTCCGCTTGGTATCGCTACATGGGTAGCTATAGCGGACGACGTCGCCCCGGGGCGCAGCAGCTGGAGTTCCGACTTCGGCCCCGTTTATCTTGACGTGAGTCCAGATGGAAGCGTCGCTGGTAGTTACCCCAAGTTTAATGGAACCCTTTCTGGTAACATGACTCCCAGTGGTGCCTTGTACCTCACTTGGCTGCAACCCACTTCTGAACAGCGTTGCAACGATAAGAAATTGGGTACCCACTATTGGGGCAGGGTGACCTGGGCACCTACCGACAGCGACTACAGTCTGAAGGGGCAGTGGTCGTACTGTGACAGTGCTGAGGGTTCTGGGGGCACTTGGAACGCTTCGCTCCAGGGTGGCAGCCTGAGACCCAAACTATGGTAGCCACTGACCCCAAATCTCGCCCCGCTGTCGATCTGCGTCAGGCCGCCCTTTATTACCACCGCCAACCTAAGGCGGGTAAGATCGCGGTGCAGCCCACCAAACAGCTGACCAATCAGTACGATCTATCGATGGCCTACTCACCAGGGGTGGCAGCAGCCTGCGAAGCCATCGTGGTTGATCCGCTTGAGGTCAACACTCTAACAGCACGCGCTAACTTGGTTGGTGTGGTCACCAACGGTAGTGCTGTGCTCGGGTTGGGAGCCATCGGACCGTTAGCAGCCAAGCCAGTCATGGAGGGCAAAGCGGTGCTGTTTAAGCGTTTTGCCGGCATTGACGTTTTCGATATTGAAATCGCTGAAACCGATCCAGACCGGCTGATCGACATCATTGCTGCTCTTGAACCAACCTTTGGCGGTATCAACCTGGAAGATATCAAGGCTCCAGAGTGCTTCTATATCGAGCGTAAGTTGCGTGAACGGCTCAAGATACCGGTTTTTCATGATGATCAACATGGTACGGCCATCGTGGTCGCGGCGGCCATTATCAATGGCCTCAAGTTGGCTGGTAAGTCGTTGCAACAGATCAAACTGGTCACCTCTGGTGCTGGAGCGGCGGCGTTGGCCTGCCTGGATTTATTGGTCAAAGTAGGTCTAACCCCGGCGCAGATCTGGGTTACTGATATTGATGGTGTCGTCTACGTTGGCCGCCCTGTTGGCATGGATGAAATTAAATCTCGTTATGCTCAAACCACCGCTGCCCGTACCTTGGCGGAGGTCATGGTTGATGCCGATGTGTTCCTTGGCCTGTCGGCTGGTGGCGTGGTCACCAGCGCTATGGTGGCGAGTATGGCACCACGACCACTGGTGCTAGCTTTGGCCAATCCGACACCGGAAATTATGCCTGAGCTGGTACAATCGGTCCGTTCTGACGCCATGATCGCCACGGGACGCTCTGATTATCCCAATCAAGTCAATAATGTGCTCTGTTTCCCTTTTATCTTTCGCGGCGCCCTGGATGTCGGTGCCACCACCATCACCGATGCCATGAATTTAGCGGCGGTGCAAGCATTGGTGGAGCTGGCCCAAGCCGAAATGTCCGATGTGGTGCAAGAGGTCTACGGCGAACCATTGACCGGCTTCGGTCCAGAATACCTGATCCCAAGGCCGTTTGACCCGCGTCTGATTGTCAAAATTGCTCCCGCAGTGGCACGTGCTGCCATGGAGTCAGGGGTGGCTACTCGACCGCTGGCCAACTTTGAACGCTATATCGACCATCTAAACGAGTTTGTTTATCACTCCGGCATCATCATGAAGCCGATTTTCACTCAAGCCAAACGGGCGCCGAAGCGCATTGTACTGGCTGAAGGGGAAGATGAGCGGCTGTTACGAGCCGTGCAGGTGATCGTCGATGAAAGGATGGCACAACCGATCTTGATTGGCCACCCCGCCATCATTGTCGAACGGATCGAACAAGCTGGCCTGCGGCTAGAAATAGGGGTCGACTTTGAAGTCATTGACCCGGACCACCACCCCCGCTTTGATCGTTACTGGCGGGAGTATTACCATCTGATGGCACGCAAAGGGGTATCGAGCGATTATGCTAGGCGCGAAATGCTTCGCCACAATACGCTGATCGGGGCCATGGCGGTGCGTCTGGGAGATGCCGATGGCTTGGTGTGTGGCACACTCGACCACCACACCTTACACCGTAATTACGTCGCTGACGTGATTGGTTACGCCGCTAACGTCAACCATTATGCGGCCATGAACCTGCTGATGCTGCCGGGACGGACGCTGTTCCTCACCGATACTTATGTGACCTACAACCCGAGCGCCGAACAGCTTGCCGAAACCACCTTGCTTGCTTGTGGAGTCATCCGTCGCT
The DNA here is from genome assembly GCA_015228995.1 of Magnetococcales bacterium. Taxonomy (GTDB): domain Bacteria; phylum Pseudomonadota; class Magnetococcia; order Magnetococcales; family JADGCH01; genus JADGCH01. The sequence continues at coordinate 9,895 of JADGCM010000001.1, read as the reverse complement.
TCGGTATCACACCGCGGGTGGCCTTGTTGTCACACTCTTCGTTTGGCAGCGAAGAGAGCCCCTCCTCCATCAAAATGCGTGAAGTGTTACGACTACTCAATGAACGGGCTCCCCAACTAGAGGTAGATGGCGAAATGCACGGCGATGCAGCGTTGGACGAACAGATTCGTCACCGTGTCATGCCTGAATCTCGCCTAAAAAACAGCGCCAATCTGCTGGTCATGCCCAACCTGGATGCGGCCAATATTGCCTTTAACCTGCTTAAAATCGCTGCGGGCGATAATCTGACCGTTGGTCCAATCCTACTGGGTGCCGCCAGACCGGTACATGTCCTGACGCCTACTGCCACGGTGCGGCGTATCGTCAACATGATTGCTTTAACTGTGGTTGAGGCAGAGTGGCGGTATTGATAGCTGTGACGGAGTGACGTCATCCATCATCATCAGAATGGTCAATGCAGCGACTGCTGCCGTCTCGGTGCGCAGCACGCGTGGTCCTAAGGCAATGGCCACCACACCGCTGGCATCGGTCTGCTGCCGTTCTTGCTCGTTCCATCCCCCCTCTGGTCCGATGAGCAGATCAATAGGTTGCTGAAAAGATTGTCTGGTCCAGTCCGACAACGGCCAGCGTAGGCCACGCACGTCAGCACGAAGCCGCCTGACGTTATCAGATGACTGTCGCCACTCTGTTAACAGTTGCGACAACGGTAGCGGCGCCCGGATCTCTGGAATCACTGCTCGGCGGCACTGTTTGGCTGCGGATAGGGCCAGCCTGCGCCAAGTCCGTAGCTGTTGCCGTCCGGCTTCCCCATCAGGAAATGGGTTGGAATGCGCGGTGTGTAACGGCTGCACCATGGTCACCCCCAGTTCAACTCCTTTTTGGACAATCCAGCTCATCCGTTGTTGGTCGGGAATGGCCTGGAACAGGCGTCGTGGCCAGCGCGGTTCAACATTTTCTGGCAGTCGCTCGAATGGCCGTAGATGGGTACCATCGTGATGCCAATGAGCCCGATAAAACAGCCCTCGGCTATCCTGTATTGTGACCACTGCACCCGGAGTCACTTGCCAATCAGCCAGCTCAGCCCTAGCGGATGCGGGAAGTTCTAGCGGGGTATCCAGCACCGCGTCATCAATTGCAACAGATAACCTGACAATGCTCATTGGGAAGAAACTTGATCATCATGCTCCCCCTCTCCACATGTGGGAGAGGGGGCTTGGGGGTGAGGGGGAAGGATACCTCCATGCGTATCACCACGTGCGACCGCTCGTTGCCTTGATGCGATGACCTCCGTTAAAATGCCGTGCAGAATAGCTACCTCACGCCGATCCAGAGCAGCGCGGTGTAAGACAGCCTTGAGACTACCCATCAGATGCCGTTGCTGCCCCGGCCGGACAAAATCGATATCTAGCAACACCTGCTCTAGATGTTGAAACAGCCTCTCCATCTGGGCAACGGTGGCTTTATCCTCTCCCTCCAGAGGATTGGCGGCAAAAGATTGCCCCACCGACAGCCCAAGCATAATCTCGTAGGCGACAATCAGCACCGCCTGGGCTAGGTTTAGGGAGCCATAGTCAGAGGTCGGAATGTTGCACAGAATGTCGGCCCGCTCGACATCGACTGTCTCCAAGCCAGTCCGTTCGGTACCGAATAACAATCCTAGACGTCGTGTTGGCACAGACAACAAGCCGGCGATCTGTGCACCCAGCTGCCGTGGGGTTACCACCAATTGTCGTTGTCCACGGGGACGATTGCTCGTGGCCACCAACACATGCAGATCGGCCGCCGCATCGGAAATCGTTGCAAATTGTTGGGCGGATTCAATAATGTCACTGGCCCCGACAGCAAAATGCAGAGCATCTGGATGAGGAAACTGGCGCGGCGCCACCAGCCGCAGCTGACTAAGCCCCATGTTCTTCATGGCCCGCGCCGCCGCACCGACATTGCCAGCATGGGCAGGCCGGTCTAGGATCACACAGATTTGAGTGAGGGGGGTGGCGGTCATACCATCACAGCGATAGAAGCTCTCCTTCCTTGCCGGTACAACCAAACAGGACCATGCCATAACGGTCGGCCATCTGGATGGTGGTTGCCAGATCAAGAATCAGAGTACGGCCCGCTTCAATGGCCAATACATCAATGCCAGCTTGGTGTAACGCCTCAATTGTATTGGGACCAACAGTGGGCAGATCAAGGCGCTCGTCCTGGATGGGCTTGGCTACCTTAACGCACACGCTTGGATGAGAGACCAGCGCTCCGGCACGACGAATCATGGCATCCGTCCCTTCTATGGCCTCCACCGCCACGATCACCCGATCATGAATAACAACACCCTGACCAATATCAAGTTGTCCCAGCTGTCGTGCGGCATGCCAACCGATACGAATATCGATCCATTGAGCCATAGTAGGCTGACGCTGGGTCAAACAACCAGGAGGGGCCAACAGCTGCGGGATCAGCTCACCAATACCCCGCACTCGCATGCCACGCTGCTCAAATTCCTGGGCAATCGCACGCAACAACAAATCATCGTGCAGGTGACGCAACCGCGTCACCAATCGCAATGCCAACGCATCGGGACGGATGCGCCAAATACGGGTCTTGTTAATCCCTCCCAACATCACTACCTGCTCGACACGCTGTTCAGCGAGAAACTGGATAATACGTTGGAATTGACCCAGATGCACCCACAACAGCTGATCTACCCATTCTGCCAAAGCGGCATCGGTTTCACCTCGGTGGGCAACGGCAACTAACGCAACCCCGCCACTGCGGCGCATCTGCTGCGCAAACAAGATCGGCAAGGAACCACTCCCGGCAATCAAGCCGATCCTGCTAGCAAGGGGACTATCCGTGGTGGGTGCAGCTATCAGCGGCAAATACCCCTCTGACTGGTCTGCAGGAACTCAAGGATGCACTGTGTCTCGGTATTGTGGGGACATTGGCGCTCAATCTCTTCGATGGCCTGCTCCAAACGCAAATTAGAGCGGAAGATTAATCGATGCGCGTGACGAATGTTTTTAATCAACTCTTCGGAAAAACTGTGCCGCCGTAGACCCACCACATTGACACCGATCACCTTGGCACGATTACCCGCCGCTGAGGCGAAAGGGACCACATCCATCGAAATAGCCGAAGCCCCACCGACGAATGCATTGCGTCCGACACGGGCAAACTGATGCACGGCGGTCAGACCACCAATGACAGCGTACTCTTGAATTTCGACATGCCCCGCCAAGGTCGCCCCATTGGCCATGATGACATGATCGCTGACGCGGCAGTCGTGGGCAACGTGGGCATAAGCCATGATCATGCAGTGATCGCCAACCCGTGTCAGCCCACCACCGCTCTCGGTACCACGATGAATGGAGACATATTCACGGATCGCACAATGGCGCCCAATTTCGACTTTGGTCGGGGAGCCGGTATAATGCACATCTTGTGGCGGCGAACCGATACTGGAGAAGCTGGAAATGCGGGTAAACTCACCAACAACGGTATGGCCATCAATGACCGCATGGGCCCCAACATCAACATCGTCGTGCAAAACGACGTCGGGACCCAACACGGCGTAAGGACCGATACGCACCCGTTGACCGAGTTGAGCCGCCGGATCAACGACGGCCGTTGCATGAATCTCAACTTGGTTACTCATGGCAATTGCTCCGTTACCAGCGATGTTGACTGGGGCGGCTCTCGGTCACGCGTCATAGCCATCACCTCAGCCTCCGCAGCCAATTGACCAGCCACCAAGGCCTGGCCGCTAAAACGCCACACTTCGCGCCGCCGCTTTAATAGCGTCATTTCAATCTGCAACTGGTCTCCAGGTATCACCGGCCTACGAAACCGCGCATGATCAATGGCCATAAAGTAGACCAACCGACCAGCAACATGGTCAGGATCGGTATAACGGGCTAACAAGGCGCCCGCCTGCGCCATCGCCTCTAAAATGAGCACCCCCGGCATCACTGGATGGTCTGGAAAGTGACCAGTGAAATGCGGCTCGTTGAAGGTAACGTTTTTGATCGCCACAATACGCTGCCCGGGCTCAACGGCTACCACACGATCAATCAGCAAAAATGGATAGCGATGCGGCAAACTGCGCAAGATCTCCTGTGGTGAGAATAGCTCTGTCGCAGGCATGACAACCTCTTCTCTTTATCGACTATTGAATAAATCACGCTGGCTATTCAGACGCTCGGTTACTTGATCGGTCACATCTACCCCAGAACTGGCATAAAGCACCTGTCCTTTACCAAAAATAACGCTGAACCCCCTCTCCTTGCCAATCTCTTCAATGGCCTTGTGCAACCCACGGGTGATCTTTTGAGTCCACATGGCATTTTCTTTATCAAGAGCGCGCTGGTTGTCTTCTAACAGGCGCTGAAATTCCAACGACTTAGAGCGGAACCGCTCCGCCAGCTCGGTCTGTGCTTCCGGTGACATCAAACTCTTCTTGTTTTCGAGATCGTCACGCATGCGCTTCAATTCGTCTTCCCGGTGGGACAAAGCACGCTGCTTTTCTTCCAGCATGCGTTGCAAAATCTCACGCGCCCGCTTGGCTGGATCAGAATTGGCAATCGCCTTGGGCGTATCGACGTAGGCAAAGCGAGCATCCGCCGCTGGCGCTGAGGTCGCCACAGCACCAACTAGGCCCATAGCACACAACACGGAAAGAGAATATTTAACCATAGGTTTCGACATAAATAGTTGCCCTTCGACCTCTCAAACAAATGATTACAAAGATGTCCCAACGCTGAAATCAAAAAACCGACTCTTGTCGTAGTCCTCTTTTACCAACGGGAAGCCAAACTCAAAACGAAGTGGCCCAAACGGCGAATTCCATAACGCCCCCACACCCGTCGATACCCGCGGGGCACTGGAAGCCCCCTGGACATTCGTCGCTGCATTACGGTCCAGATCAGTCAGCATGCCGACATCCAGAAAAGTAACGCCCCGCACCCCCTTATCTCCCAGCCCAGGGAATGGAAACAACAACTCGGTATGCAGCTCCCCAAACGCCGTGCCACCCAATGGGTCATCCTTGGCGCTTCTAGCCCCAATACCGCCCTGTTTGAAACCACGTATACTACGGGGTCCACCGAGATAAAAGCGCTCAAACATGGGCACTTCCCCCTGACCCCAACCAACAATGGCCCCCGCTTTGGCACCAACATGCACCACCAAATCGTCCTTGCCGATTAGGTTATGATAGAGGTTATGTTCCGTCACCACACGGCCAAACCGGACATCACCGCCCAAGCCAGAGAAATCAGTGGTCAAACGATGCGTCCGCCCCTTCGTTGGCATCAACGCGCTGTCTAAATCACTCCAATTGACGGTATTGCTAATCATGGACTGCAGGTACGGACTCAGATCTTTTTGGGCCTTCAGTACTTCACTAGCGCTGGCACTCACCTCAGTGATATTAATATTAGCAAGTGAGTAACTCAGACGGTCCGATAGACGATCCGAAATGGGGAAACCGAGACGCACCGCCCCACCATAACTCTGCTGTTTGAACGACAACGTCGACAGCCGATCCGTGCTACGATTAAAAACATCGAAGCCGGCTGAAACGTCTTTATTCATGAAATAGGGCTCGGTAAAAGAGAGATCAAATTCGGTATTTTTTGACGACAAGGTAAAAGAAAACAACATGCGCTGGCCACGGCCAAGAAAGTTGTTTTGGCTGATACTCGCCGTTCCAACCAGCTTATCGACAGACGAAAAACCGGCACCGACCGTGAAAGCACCGGTCGATTTTTCGCTGACATCGACCTTTAGATCGACACGATCCGGCTGATCCGTAGGCGGCGTGGTTACCTCAATCTTGTCGAAGAAGTTGAGGCTCTGCAATCGTTCCTTTGAGCGACGCACACTCGCAGACGAAAAGCGATCTCCCTCTACCAAACGCATTTCACGGCGGATGACTTGATCCTGGGTGCGGCTATTACCGGATATCTCAATGCGATTGACATAAAACCGCCGCCCCTTGCTGATCTGGATGTCGATATTGACCAGACGCTGATCATCATCGATTTGCATATTGGGCTGGATATCCAGCATGGCATAACCAAAATTACCGACAATATCGGTGAGGTTCTCGATCGACTGCCGCAAGGTCTCGCGCGAATACCACTCCCCCTCGTGGATCTCCATCTTCTCCCACAACTGCTGCTCCGGCAGTTCGTTAAAGTCACCGCTGATCCGCAGGCTGCCGACACGGTAGCGCTCCCCTTCATGCAGGGCATGGGTAACGACAAAGGCACGGCGATCCGGCGTCATTTCAGCCACCGATGACTCGACACTGACCCGCACATAGCCTTGATCCAGGTAGCTGTTACGCAGCTGTGATTGGTCAAACAGCAGTTTCTCCCGGTCATAAGTGTCATTTTCGGTGAGCCAAGACATCCAGTCCGACGGCTGCATCATCAGTTTCTTGAGCAGTTCCTTGTAAGAAAGATTCTGATTGCCGATGATGCGCACCAAACGCACCTTTGACTTCTCGCCCTCGCTGATCCGATAGACCAAGCTGACACTATTCTGTCCCTGCGGTTTAACAACTGCCTCAATTTCAGCTAAAAACAGCCCCTTGATACGGTATGCTTGACGTAAGGTGGCTAAATCCTTTTCCATCTTAGCCCGATTGTAAATCGAGCGCGACTTCACCTGGACCATCTTGTCCAGCTCTTCTTTACCGAAAGCCTGATTGCCCTCAAAAGTGACCCCGTCCACCATGGGATTTTCTTCGACGCGCACCACCAAAGTGGCGCCATCCTGTTCTACCGCCACATCCTTGAAGAACCCAGTCGCATGCAGATCTTTAATGATCTTGCGTACCGTATCGGCGTCGGCTACCCCCCCAACGCTGACCGGCAAGTAACTGCGAATGGTCTCCAGTTCAATACGTTGGTTGCCCTCAATGCGTATACTGCCACTGGCGCCCCTGTCAACAGTATTGTCAGCAGCGGTGGCTACCACAGTCGATAACGTCATCCCCACCGCCAAAACGGTTATGAGCCAACGAGCCCGCGTCATTCTGCGCGCCCTGCAACCAGCCGCATGATGTCGTTGTAAATGGCAAACAACATCAAACTCGCCAACACGGTCATCCCAAATCGATTGGCCCAATTCTGTGCCCGATCACTAATAGGCGCCCCCTTTATCTTCTCAACCGTGAAGAAAAACAGGTGGCCGCCGTCCAGGATCGGTACTGGTAATAGGTTGAGAATACCGAGATTGACCGATATAAAAGCCATAAAAAACAACAAATTACTTGCACCATGGGAGGCACTCTTGCCAGACAGCTCCGCAATCATCAGCGGACCACCAATCTGGTCCGCCGGAATGGCCCCGGTGATCATTTTCCAAACGCCAGTAACCGTCACATCAATCATCCACGCCGTCTTCTCTACCCCCCGCACCAGGGAGTCCCACACCCCATAGCGGACCGACTCTGTCTCTCCAGACGGGGTAATGCCAATTACCATCGTTGAAACCGATTCGCCAAAGAGGTTGCGCGTCTCCTGCGCCTGCGGCAACAGTTCGAATTCAAGGCGTGTCAACCGTTGTCCGGCGTGATCGGCATCGGCACGATCAACCGCCACACGCAACCGCTCACCAGTCGCCGCTGCACTAACGCGCTGTTTGAGCTTATCCCAGCGATCTATGGACTGGCCACCAATCGCCACCACTCGATCCCCGGCTTGAATGCCAGCCGTTGCCGCTGGCAGTCCCGGATGCACCGAGCCGATCACTGGCAATAACTCGGCAACCCCCACCAAATGGACGACAATCAGTGCCACAATGGCAAATAAGAAGTTAAAAATCGGACCAGCAGCAACAATAGCAAAGCGCTTCTCAACTGATTTATAGTTGAAGGCGAACGGACGCTGCTCGGGAAGAATCGGCATATCTGGGTCATCGACCTCACCCAGCATTTTGACATACCCCCCCAAGGGAATCGCAGAAATGCGATATTCGGTGGCCTGCTCCCCTCCCCGACCCCGCCAAGCAATCAGTTTTGGGCCGAAACCAAGGGAGAACACCAACACCCGCACACCCGCCCAGCGGGCTAACAGAAAATGGCCCAGCTCATGCACAAAGATCAGGACGCCAAGAACAACAATGGCCCAGAAAACGGTATTCATGATCTCTTATCCAATCCCCCGATCATCCCAGTGATCAACAAAACGCTGCGCCGTAGCGCGTGCCAGTCGGTCTGCTTCGAAGACGACCGAGAACGAACCAGCCTCTTGGTTCGGAACAGCCTCCAACGTGGCCCTGATGACATCGGCGATTACCGTGAACCCGATACGACCGGCCAAAAAGGCAGCCACCGCTACTTCGTTGGCAGCATTCAGTATCGTGGTGGCTAAACCACCCGTACGCAGCGCCTGATAGGCCAAATCCAAACAGGCAAACGCAGCACGATCCGGCGCCCTAAACGTCAGCTGGGACAACTGCGTCAGATCAAGACGACACATTGGCTGTGTCACCCGCTCTGGCCAAGCCAACGCCACCACGATAGGCGTACGCATATCTGGTACACCCATCTGAGCCAACATTGAGCCGTCCTGGTACTCAACTATCGAGTGAATGACGCTCTCTGGGTGCACAATAACAGCGATCTTCTCAGCTGCCACACCGAACAGCCAGTGGGCTTCAATCACCTCCAACCCCTTGTTCATCAGGGTGGCCGAATCGATGGTAATTTTAGCCCCCATGGTCCAGGTGGGGTGATGCAGCGCCTGCTCGACACTAATCCGTGCCAACCGATCCCTATCCCATCCCAGAAACGGCCCCCCTGACGCCGTCAGGATGATCTGTCGGAGCTCGTGTTGTGGGTTCAGCACCTGAAAAACAGCGTTGTGCTCTGAATCAATCGGTATCAGCGCCACGCCGTGACGCCGGACCTCATCCATGAACAACTGCCCGGCCGCCACCAAGCACTCTTTGTTGGCCAGCGCGACATCTTTACCGGCCCGTATTGCCTGTAAGGTCGGTGCTAGGCCGGCAAAACCGGTAACCGCCGACACCACCAAGTCGGCTGTTGGCCACGCCGCCACCGTCGCCACACCTGCCTCGCCAGACAACACTTGGATAGGTGTATCCATCAAATCAGCAGCAAGACGAGTGGCTGCTGCCATATCCTGCAATGCCACCACCTCAGGCTGAAATTGCCTCACTTGGGCCAATAAACGCTCACTATAATGGGCCGCAGCCAGTGCAACCGCACGAAATCGCTGCGGATAGGCCGCCACAACAGCCAGCGTGCTACGACCAATCGAGCCACTACACCCCAACACAGCAATCCGTTTTACCGCCCGCTGTGCCGTCAACGCGTCACCGTCAAATACATAAACAGCCCTGGTGCCGCAAATAACAAACTGTCCAACCGATCCAGCAGCCCCCCGTGCCCTGGGATGAGCTGACCGGCATCTTTGACACCGGCCTCGCGCTTGAACAACGACTCAATCAAATCTCCCACCTGCGCCACAACGGACAAACCGACGCTGAGCATGATAGCAGATTGGGTTGTTAGCGTCAGGGATAAAAGCACGATCATGGCCCACCCAGCCAGTGCGGCAACCAGCAAACCACCCCAAGCCCCCTCCCAACTTTTACCAGGGCTGACCATCGGGGCCAGTTTGTGTCTTCCCAACCAACGGCCAATGAGATAGGCACCGATATCGGTACCCCATACCACCACCATGAGGTAACACAACCACAACTTACCCTGTGGCTCAGTGTAGATGGCATGCAGTTGTAACAGCGGGATGACACAATAAATCAGTCCAATCAGCGACACATCCATACCAGCCATGACGGTCTGACCAGCCCGATAACTCCACACCCGCCACGACAACCCTAACAACAAAAATAGACCGATCTC
>JADGCM010000036.1 GCA_015228995.1 Magnetococcales bacterium | reverse complement strand
CCCCCTCTCCCACAAGGGGAGAGGGGGAGACATGATGCTGTTTTTACTCCCCTCTCCATTTATGGAGAGGGGCTGGGGGTGAGGTTTCACGATTTGGCATCGCCCCAGGGATAAAAACTGGCCGAAACGGTGAACAATGCCCGCACTAAACTACCGCAACAACCCTCCCACTCCACCCGGAAGAACTTTATCCAACCCCTTGACAATCCCCTGGTCTTTGATCTTCGAGCCGATTTTTTCCTGAAGCTGCTGTTTGGCTTGGTTTTTGAGATTTTCTTGCAACAGCGCTTGCAGATCCAGGCCAAACGACGGTGCCGAGAGGCGGCCAGAGACCTTGATAGGGATGGTCAGGTTGTTCAATTCTGACAAATTTTTGCCGCCTTGGCCCGCCATCGTCCCCACCAGTGCGGTATTAACAACATAATCGACTTGGTCAGCGGGGATGTCTGCCTGGCCCTGGCCTGTGATTCTCAATAACGGCGAGGCCATGGTCAGGTCTTGGTTGCTGGCGACGCCGTTGGTCAGGACCACAGAGCCCTCAAGACGGGTAAAATCGGTCTTTTGCACCGCCTCTTCTGGCTCCATCGGCAACCCTTTGAGGGTATTATAAGCATTGCGAATCATACGCGGAATGTTGACACCGGTGACCGCCCCATCGGCAAAAAGAAACTTGAGCTGGCCATTGAGGCTTTTGGTGACCTGTTTGGCCTCTAATCCTTTGGCAGACAACGTCGCTGAACTCTCAGCTACGCCGCTAATGCGATCAACGTTGGTGATGTCTTTCAGCAAAGGCCCAGCCTGAACCTGCTTCAGCGTGTAAGAAAGTTCGATATGTGGCGTATCGCTCTGCGCATTCAGTGCTAGGGCACTGGTCAATTGCCCTTGGTACAACCGCGCTGTCAGGGGTTGGATACGTATCACCCCTGCCTCAGAACGTACCACCATCGTGACATCATCAAGCTGCGCCTGGGCCACTTTAAGATGAGCGATCCGCAATTTACCATCCATTTTTAAGGCGCGAAGCGGCTGCAAGGAAGGCGCAGGTGGCGGTTTACTGTTCACGCTCTCCTGCGAACGGCTCGGCGAAGAAGGGGCCGCTGGTGCAGCGGCAGGCAAATAGCGGTCAACATCAATGCTGTTCAGTGCCAGATCAAAGCCAATCTCCGGCTTATGAAACGCCTTGACCCCGGCTGTCCCCTGAAGCAGTGCCTCATCCAGACGAACCTGGATGTCCGTCAGACGAGCCTCGGTCGCTGCAGCCTCCAGCTTGAAGGTGGCCGAAGCCTTACGCAATACGCCCCCGTCTTTGGTGACAAGGGTAGTCCCTAACTGTTGCAGCAACTGCTGGGGATTAAATTCAGCCAGCACCAAATTGGCTTGCAGCTTCGGATCGGTGCTGATTGCACGGCCCTTGATGTCGCCGGTAACGGTCAGCCCCATGCCCTCCAATTTGATCGCGGTAACAGCCAACAACTGGGTCGCCAGATTGGCATCAGCATCGAATTGTAGCGTCAGGGTGCGTTGAGGATTCTGCTTGCTGTCCTCTGCCAACTCAAGACGTGACGAAGCCAACAACAACCGTTGTTGCGCCGGTTGTGCCGTTAAGGTGGTGGTGAACCGAACACGAGCCGCTAAGGGTGGCTGCTCACTCTCTATCCGGCAACCAAAGACCAAATTGACCGCTTGCCCTGGCAGCAAAGGACCGGTCGTCAGGCTGATATCATGCAGCGATTGACGGACACGGGTGATCTGGTTATCCCAAACCAGGGAAGCGTTGCGGATTTCCACTCCCCCGATGCCAAAACTGGTCAAAGCAGCCGTACGGCCAGCGGCTGCGGCCGGGGCCGGCGGCGCGTTAGCTGTTTTCTCAGCGGCAGGGGCCGACTTTTTGCCCGCACCAACCAAATCATCCCAGTTGTTGCGACCACTGCTGTGGCGAACCAAGTGCAACGTCAGCCCATCCACCAGCACGGTATCGATCACCAACTGCTGTTTCAAGAGAGGTAACAACTGCAGACGAGCCCGTACCGACTTGAGGGTTGCAAATGGGCCAGCGTCGAACCCGGCGGCATTCCCCAACTCCATCGCACCCAGCTCAATCCCGAACCAGGGGAACACCGAGAGCGCAAATTTCTCCTTGATGACCAAACGACGCCCAGTCTGCTCCTGGACCAGCTGGGTGATCTGCTCCTTGTAGTCGTTCGGATCGACCACAAAAACCGCCGCCACAACCAAACCGGCCACCACGGTGACCAAAATGGCCACAGCGGCCAGGAGCAGCTTGATGATTTTTGCCATCACATCAACGTTTCATGGCTTTGATCAGACAACCCTGGGCAACACAACTCAAAGGATCGTGGGCATGACGAACATCGGAAAGCTCAATCGGCCACTCCACTTGGCGCAAATTATCGCGAATTAGATCGATGAAATCCCCCGCTAATGAGGTACCACCGGAAATGACCAACGGGATCCCTTCAGGGAAACTGAGGTCGAGATCACGGGCACGCAGCTCGTGGGCCGTGCTTCTCACCACAAACTGAATCAGATTGGTATAGTAATAGCCGAGGGCCTCGCGGATTTTACGTTCCTTCTTTTTACCCTCATTGAAGCGGGTGATGTAAAAATCCTTCTCCTTGATGGCTGAGACGCGATTGGGAATGGTTCCCACCGCAACGGCGACATTATCGTCAATCCAATCGCCGCCGCGTCCCAAGGCAAATTCCAGCACTGGGATCGATTTATACACCACTGCAATGTTGGTCAGACCGGCCCCAAACGAGATACTGATACCACTAAAATTGGAGTCAGCACACTCGGCGTAGATAATCGCTACCGACTCGTTGAGGGGTTCCGCTTGGTAACCCATTTCCGACAAGATGCGCTGAAGCAGGTTTTGGTGATACAAAACATTTGACTTCGAGTGGATGGGATCTCCCGGTACCGAATAGACGCACTTACCGGCTCGCTCGTGGGCAGCGGGTGCCGTCAATTCACGCAGCATGACCGCTAGTACGTCGGTTGAATTGATGTCGTCTGGGCTGATCATGCCACGCTGCATGGAACGACTGACACGCTTACCAAAGATATTGGCAAAGTTATAAGCGTCACTCGATAGAATGAAGATCGTATCGTCGATACGAGCGTGACTGATCTTGGACAGATCCATCTGACCAAAATCAGTCTGATTGATCGTCAAAAACACATTGCGCAAGGAGGTAATCTCAATTTGACTGCCCCCACGCGGCCGCGCCGCGACCAAGTTCATAGTGCCCACATCCAGCCCAATGTTGATGGCCGTTCTCTGTAGTTCCCTATTCTCTGTATCGTCCATTTACAACCTCAGTTTTTCCGTTTTCCCCTCACCCCCCAGCCCCCTCTCCCACAAGGGGAGAGGGTGATCATGAAGCAACTAACGAGGGTTTCTGATTTATATCTGTACCACCAAAACAGCAACATCATCAATCTGTTTGCCCCAATCCGCAATCAGGGCATCGGCAAGACGACTCGAATCGTTCAGAATGACACTACCATAGTTGTTAAGGTGCATGCGCTCGCGGATACCGTCGGTATGCAACACCACCAGATCGCCGGGTTGCACCGGTATCGATTCGACCAACAGCTGCGAAAAGCCGACGCCAACAATGCCAACGTCACTCACCAATCGCACACTAGAACGGTCGGAACGGTAAATAATGGCCGAGCAATTGCCTACCCCAGCAAAAGCAAATAGCTGCTGCTGGTAGTCAATTCTACCCACAATCATGGTTGCCCCACGGGTGCGTTTGAGCACCCCGTCACAACCGATGATAATTTGGGCCAAATCAGGCTCATGGTAATGCTGGGCGATATACGACTTCGCCACCAAAGCCGACCGTTCCGCATCAGCGCCGTGGCCCATACCATCGATAAGCGCTAACGTCAACGGGACTGGCTCTGCTACCGCTAGCCGGGCGGGGCCAGACGACTCCGGCCACCACCCGCCTTGATCCCCACAGTAAGGGGGATCAAGGGGACGGAAGCGTAAAACTGGATTCATGCCTTCGCCTCATGTCGGCCCGACTTCTTGGCCAGCTGCACTGGCTTGGTTTGTAGTGGCTTCAGGGCTTGTTCAGGAGCAACCCCACTGACCAAGGCACTGATTTCGTCGGCATCCAAAGTCTCCCGTTCCAACAGAGCCGCTGACATGGCGTGCAGAATATCCATTTTTGCCGATAAAATGGCCCGTGCCCGCTCGTGGTTATGGTCAATGATCTGCCGCACCTCCTCGTCGATGGCACGAGCCGTCGCATCGGAGATGTTTTTGTGCTGGGTAATCTCACGACCGAGAAAAATCTCCTGCTCTCGTTCGCCAAAGGTAAGCGGCCCTAACCGTTCGCTCATACCATACTTGCACACCATGTCACGGGCAATGGCCGTGGCACGCTGCAAGTCGTTACTAGCACCGGTGGTGAGTTGTTTGAGCACCAACTCCTCCGCCAACCGCCCCCCCATCAACACCGCGATTGAGTCCTGTAGCTGCTGAGTCGAGTAAGTATGCCGATCCTCAACTGGCAATTGCATCGTCACTCCCAACGCCCGGCCCCGTGGGACAATGGTGACTTTATGGACAGGATCGTTATCGGGCAGAGAGGTAGCAACGATGGCATGGCCACTTTCATGGTAAGCGGTGGTACGCCGCTCCCGCTCAGAGATGACCGCTGACGCCCGCGGCTTACCCATCATGATCTTCTCCTTGGCGGTCTCAAAGTCCTCCATTTCGACCACTTTCTTGTCGGTACGCGCCGCACCCAGGGCTGCCTCATTGACTAAATTGGCCAAATCGGCCCCAGAAAAGCCTGGCGTACCACGCGCAATGACCTCAGCATCGACCGAATCGGACACCGGCACCTTGGCCATGTGCACATTCAATATCTGGGTGCGCCCCCGTATGTCTGGATTGGGCACGGTTACCTGTCGATCAAAACGGCCTGGACGCAATAACGCCGGATCAAGCACATCAGGACGGTTGGTGGCAGCGACCAAAATGACACCATCGTTGGCCTCGAAGCCATCCATCTCCACCAACAATTGGTTCAAGGTCTGTTCCCGCTCATCGTGACCACCACCGAGACCAGCACCCCGATGCCGGCCAACGGCATCGATTTCATCGATGAATATGATGCAGGGGGCATTTTTCTTGCCTTGCTCGAACATGTCACGTACCCGCGCCGCCCCAACACCGACAAACATCTCCACAAAGTCGGAGCCGGATAAATTGAAAAATGGTACATTTGCCTCACCAGCAATGGCACGTGCCAACAGGGTCTTACCGGTGCCCGGCGGTCCGATCAGCAACACCCCCTTGGGAATTTTGCCCCCCAGTCGTTGGAATTTCTGCGGGTTTCTAAGAAATTCGATAATTTCTTGTAACTCTTCTTTGGCCTCGTCAATACCCGCCACATCGACAAAGGTGACCTTGCCCTTATCGGAGGTCATTTTGGCCTTCGACTTACTGAAGGCAATCACGCCACGACCACCGCCGTTCTGCATCTGACGCATAAAAAAGACCCAGACGCCAATCAGCAGCAGCATCGGAAACCAAGAGATTAAAATGTTGACCATCAAGGGGGTCTCTTCCGGCGGCCGAGCCGTAATGCTGACATTTTTCTCGCGCAGAGTTCGCACCAAATCAGGATCGTCCGGAGTGTAGGTCGCGAAGGGACGACCATCGGTCATCACACCACTGACGTTCAATCCCTGAATGGTGACATCAGTCACCCGACCCTGATCGACTTGATACATAAAGTCGGAAAAAGAGATGTGCTGATCTCTCGGCTTGGGCTGATTGAACATATTGAACAGCATGACCAGCAACAGGCCAACCACCAGCCAGAGTGACAGATTTTTGTAAAATCCATTCAATGGAGAACCTCATGTCCAGAAAAAAATGGTTGCGTTTCGATGAAATTGAGCAACGCCTCTCAAGAGTGTACGATACAGGATGGCATTCAATCAATCAAGATTTAAGGATTGCGCCCGAAAAGTTCAAGAATCATGGCCCGGCCGTTGCCGGTTGCCGCAGCGGGGCATCCGTTATGGAGAACAATACGCGTTCCAGGTGTTGCTCCACCGCCACTCCGGAAAGTCGCAACAGTTCATGATCATGGCCACGCTGTACTAAATTGACAAAGGCCAGCCGCGCCCGTCCACCCGGTGACGGCCGCCCCGTTCCCACCAAGGTATGGTAGCGGCGTAATAGACAACGGACAATGGCCTCATCTGGTAATTTGGCCAGTGCTGGTCGCGACAGAGAAATCACCCCAGGAGGATCATAGCGCAGATCAAGGGTCGGTTCGTACTGATCCAGCAGCCAATCAAGCGCGGCATTGGCCTGCGCCATAACCGCCACGGTTGCCGTCAGCTGTGGTACCGGGTCATAGCCAGCGCATTGTTTCAATACCGGCATCGCTAACAACCGCAGGCAGTTACGCCGATAGACGGGGCGGCTGTTGCTGCTCTCCTCACGCCAGGATATCTGCTGCTGCTGCAACCACAAACGCAACTGCTGCCGACGCCACGATAGCAGTGGTCGCCACACGTAGACATCATGAGCCAGTAATCGCCGTGGTGGCATGGCCGTCAGGCCATGGATACCGCTGCCGCGCAGCAAACGGTCCAGTAAGGTCTCGGCTTGGTCGTCCTGATGGTGTCCGGTAACGATATAACGAGCGCCAACAGAACGTGCGACATCGACTAAAAAACGGTAACGGGCTTGGCGGGCTTGATCCTGTAAATTACCTTGGTGACTTGTTTCCTGCCAGCGGCCGCCGATAAAAGCCACCCCCAATTGGCGGGCCATGGCCTCGGTAAAATCGGCGTCTTGCTGGGAGTCAGGACGCAGCCCATGATCGAAGTGGGCCGCATACAGGGCCATGGGTGGCAACAGATCGGATCGGTAAAACAGGTTCAGCAGCGCCGTTGAGTCGGCACCGCCGGAGTAGGCAACCACCAAGCGGTCGATACCACATTCTCGAATAACGGGCCGAACCAGTTGCTGGAAGCGTCGCAGCAGCCGATCAGGTTGCGACACGATAACGAATGGGGTCGGCATAACCCGCAGCGCGGAAACCGGCTAGGCGTAACCGGCAAGCATCACAAGCAGCACACGCCCGCCCGTCCATATCGGGGTCGTAACAGGAAGAGGTGAGGGAAAAATCAACCCCCAGGGCCAGACCCATGGTAACAATCTCGCTTTTTGAACAGTAAAGCAAAGGGGCATGGAGCCGAAACGGTTGCCCCTCAACACCAGCACGGGTAGCAATGTTTGCTAGTCTCTCAAAAGTTGACACAAACTCCGGACGGCAGTCCGGATAGCCCGAGTAATCGACGGCATTGACGCCAATGACCAAATCATGAGCACCAAGACTTTCCGCCCAACCTAAAGCCAAAGACAGCAGAATGGTGTTACGGGCCGGCACATAAGTCACCGGAATCGTGGTGGCTGTTGCATCAGTGGCAGGCGTGCCGGCAACAGGCACCGGAATATCGTCGGTCAAAGCCGAGCCACGCATGGCACGCAGGTTGAGCTCCAAGCACAAGTGCTGCACCACGGGCAACGCCTGCGCCAGCCTCTGGGCGGACTGCAACTCAACCGCATGCCGCTGCCCGTAGCCGACACTGAGTGCATAAACCTGCCACCCCTGCTCCTTGGCCCAGTAGAGGCAGGCAGCCGAGTCCATACCACCAGAGAGCAGTACGACAGCTTTTTTGGGACAGCCCCCGCCTTCCCCCTCACCCCCCAACCCCCTCTCCCACAGGTGGAGAGGGGGAGCGTGAAGCGGCATCTTCACCCTCTCCCCTTGTGGGAGAGGGTAGGGTGAGGGGGGCGCAAGGGAAAACAACACCATGCCTAATACCGATAAATCTCCGGTTTGAATGGCCCGTCCACCGATACCCCAATATAAGCAGCCTGCTTGGCCGTCAGACGGGTAATATGGGCCCCCAATTTATCCAAATGCAGCCGCGCTACCTTTTCATCGAGATGCTTCGGTAATACGTAGACATTGACCGGGTATTTGCCTGGATTGTTCCACAACTCGATCTGGGCCAGTACCTGATTGGTAAAGGAATTAGACATCACAAAACTGGGATGACCGGTGGCACAACCCAGGTTGACCAACCGCCCCTCGGCCAGCACGATCAGCCGCTTGCCATCTGGGAAGATGACATGGTCGACCTGAGGCTTGATATTCTCCCACGGCAGACCACGGATACTGGCAATATCGATCTCCGAGTCGAAGTGGCCGATATTACAGATGATCGACTGATCTTTCATCCGATCCATGTGCGAACGGGTGATGACATCGACGTTGCCGGTCGCCGTCACGAAGATATCCGCCACCGATGCCGCCTCGTCCATGGTCACGACGCGGTAACCCTCCATAGAAGCCTGCAGGGCGCAGATCGGATCGATCTCGGTAACCCAGACGATGGCCCCAAGACCACGCAATGACTGGGCACATCCCTTACCGACATCACCATAGCCGCACACCACCACAATTTTGCCCGCGATCATCACGTCGGTGGCACGTTTAATGCCATCGACCAACGATTCACGGCAACCGTAGAGATTATCGAATTTTGATTTGGTAACCGAATCGTTGACGTTAAAAGCTGGTACTTTGAGGGCACCCTTGGCCATCATTTCATAAAGACGATGCACCCCAGTGGTGGTCTCCTCTGACAGGCCCCGCACCTCAGCGAGCAACTGCGGATATTTGTCGTGCATGACCAGGGTGAGATCACCGCCATCGTCCAGCAGCATGTTGGGGCGCCAGCCGTTTGGACCGACGATGGTCTGATCAATACACCACCAAGCCTCCTCCTCGGTCTCCCCTTTCCAGGCAAACACCGGCACCCCCGCCGCTGCAATCGCTGCCGCCGCATGATCCTGGGTTGAGAAGATGTTGCATGACGACCAACGCACTTCGGCACCCAGCTTGGTCAAGGTCTCGATCAGCACCGCTGTCTGGATGGTCATGTGTAGACAGCCAGCGATACGCGCCCCAGCTAAGGGCTGCTTGTCAGCATACTCCCGACGCAACGCCATCAGCCCCGGCATCTCGGTCTCGGCAATAGCAATTTCCTTGCGACCCCAGCCAGCCAACGTCAAATCGGCGACTTTATAATCCGCTCCGTTCATAAACAATCGTTCCTTTGTCTCAATAATTCTTTCTAGGAGGTACTCATAATTCCGACTCCCCCTCTCCACCTGTGGGAGAGGGGACCGGGGGGTGAGGGTAAAGTTTCAGATTCCGGCGGCGGCCCGCAGGGCATCGGCCCGATCGGTGCGTTCCCAGGTAAATTCCGGTAACTCCCGTCCAAAATGGCCGTAAGCAGCACTTTTCTGGTAGATAGGCCGTAGCAGATCAAGTTGCTGAATGATGGCACGCGGCCGCATATCAAACATCTGCCGTACCAGCTCCGCAATACGGTCATCGGCAACACGACCGGTACCGAAAGTCTCAATCATCAGCGACACCGGCTGCGCCACACCGATAGCGTATGCTACCTGCACCTCACAGCGACGTGCTAACCCGGCCGCCACGATATTTTTAGCGAGATAACGCCCCATATAAGCTGAAGAGCGGTCTACCTTCGACGGATCCTTACCGGAGAAAGCACCACCGCCGTGATGCCCCATACCACCGTAAGTATCAACGATGATCTTACGTCCAGTCAAACCACAATCGCCCACCGGCCCGCCGACCACGAACCGACCAGTTGGATTAATATAGTAACGTGGGTTATTCTGCAACAAATTGGCAGGAAGGGAAGGCTTGACGATCTCCTCAATGACCGCCTCTTCGATGGTCTTATGGCTAACATCGGCAGCATGTTGGGTTGACACCACTACCGCATCAATCGCAACCGGACGATCCTCTTCGTAGCGGATGGTGACCTGTGATTTGGCATCCGGACGCAGCCACGGTAACCGACCCGAGCGACGCACCTCAGCCTGCCGCTCCATAATACGATGGGCGTAGTAGATCGGTGCGGGCATCAGCACAGCGGTTTCATCACAGGCATAACCAAACATCAGCCCCTGATCACCAGCGCCCTGATCAAGCTCATTACCAACCTGCCGGTCAACCCCCTGGGCAATATCGGGAGATTGTTTATCTAACGATACCAATACCGCACAACTGGCGGCATCAAACCCCATCTGATCAGCCGATGTATAACCAATTTGCCGGATGGTGCGGCGCACCACCTCGGTGTAATCGACCACCGCACGGGTGGTAATTTCGCCCGCGATAACAGCCATGCCGGTGGTGATGAGCGTCTCGCAAGCAACCCGGCTGGTGGCATCCTGCGCCAACAGCGCATCCAATACCGCATCGGATATCTGATCCGCTACCTTGTCTGGATGTCCTTCGGATACAGATTCGGAAGTGAATAAATAATTACGTGCCATGTGTCTACTACCCCTATCAATCAGAATTATTTTAGCGTCCGGGGGACACCTAACTCCCCCTCACCCCCCAGCCCCCTCTCCCACAGGTGGAGAGGGGGGCATGAAGCAGCCTCTTTTCACCCTCTCCCCTTGCGGGAGAGGGCAGGGTGAGGGGTGTGTTTAGCAAGCCCCGCGATCCAGCGGCACCGCTTATACCACACTCCTCCACAAGATTCAATACGGCATAAAGGAACGTATCAATGGCTTTCTAGTGGTGGAAAACCGTTCGATACGCTCAATCGCTTCCGGCAACAGCTGCACCATAAGCGACAACGCGATATGGCCCTCATCATTGACCTCAATAGCGACCGCATGGCTATGATCTTGGCTGAGCAGCAGGTAATAATCGAATCCCTCCCCCTCCACCGGTAAAGGCATGAAGGCGCTGTTACGGAAGTCTCCTCGGTGCCGGATGCCACTGACAGCATGAATCGACTGATAATAACGATCCGCCGTCCACCCGGGCAACATCGGCAATTCGCTCCGTCGTTTTAGCGCATGGGGTAGCTCTTTTTGTTCCTCAAGTAATAAAGCTAATTGGTCAAGATCAAATAGATGGCCTACATGTCGATCCGCAATGTAACAACCAATGCGCAATACCGGCGCATCGGCATGATCGGACTCAGCCACGGTGAGATAACAGTTCGGTCCCTCCTCACCAACAAGCGTCAAGACCGATTGCCGAACGCTATCTAGGACAACGGTATCAATCGCCACCACCTGGAAGCTATTTTTATTCAACAGAGGTTGCGACAAGTGGCCAAAATGGATGTAATCACCAATCTGCAACGCCGTCGGATCGGTAATAAGACGCGGATTGCGTTGCAACACCAGCAACTGCTGCCGCACCCATACCACACCACGACGCAACAAAGAGACAAGAATTGTGATCGATTTTATGGCCACACGGTCACTTTCACCTATAAAGACCAGCCAAGGCCGTTACGGCTTGTTTGATAGCCGCAACGGAATGGTTGAAACCACTGTTATGGGTCCCGCTGATTTCTAAAAACGTTTTTGGCCCCGGTGCGGCGGCAAACAACCGTTGGCCATGAGCAAAAGCCACCACTTCGTCATCACGGCTGTGGATGATCAACAGTGGCGCCCGCAGCCAGGAGATGCGCTCCAGATTGTTATAATGGACCCGCGCCAATCGACGCACCGGTAGGTATGGGTAACGTTCCTCAGCCATATCTTCGATGGAAGTAAAACTACCTTCAAGGATCACCCCACGCACTGGGTGGTTAACCGCCAACCAGCTCGCGACCCCACCGCCCAGCGAATGACCATACAGGAGCAGACGTTGAACGGCAATTTTCTTCTCATCCACCAAAAAACGCATCGCCGCTTCACCATCACGATAGCTACCAATCTCACTTGGAGTGCCCTTACTGTTGCCATACCCCCGATAGTCGAAGAGAAACACTCCCAAGCCCAGTTCATGCAGCAGACGCGATCGGTCAGCAACAGCGGCATCGGCTATATTACCGCTATTACCATGGCAAAACAACACTGCTGTTTGATCAGCAGCACCAGCTATCCACCAGCCATGAATCGGTATCCCCTCACTGCTCAACACCACCGATTCAAAATTCAGCCCCCAATCCTGCGGTGTCTGCTGTAGCTGACGGATAGGGTGGAAAATTTTCTGCTCCTGCGTCAGAAACAGGTAAAGCGACGCGGCGGCGTATAGTACCAATGACACCACCAGAACCGCTCCCAACCACGATGCAGCAACCCGGTAACCGTTCATCATACACCCACCATCATACCAGACGCACGTCCTTGATGGTCAACTGCAATCGATCCTGCTGCCGATAGTGATTCAGCCCCAAGGTACCGGCCACGTCCATCCTGACAGAATGGGACAGCAGCGCCTCTCCCACCGGACCTGGCAGGGCAGAAAACGAGATAGCATCTAATCGACAGCCTTTATGATCCGTCAATTGACAACGGATATGCCGCCCCCTGAGTACCTGAGTACGGCTGATATGGACATTTTCGATCACAAAAACAGGCTCCGGATTGCCAGGACCAAACGGCTGCAACTGCTGTAGTTGCATCGCCAGCGAGTGGTCGGTATAGGCCAATGGCAACAACCCATCCACGATCAGAGTCGGACGGAATAGGGCCAAGTCGTTCTGCTGGCGGATCACTTGGTCAAATCGTTGTGCAAAGGAGTCGACCTGATCACAGCGCAAGCTCAGACCTGCAGCAGCTTGATGACCGCCAAAGTGAAGCAAATGCTCCGCTGTCGCCTCAATGGCGGCTAAAAGATTCACCCCAGGAACCGAACGACCCGATCCCTTACCTTCGCCACTCACTAAGTCAAGCGCGATAACCACAGCGGGACGATGAAACCGCTCCACCAATCGGGATGCCACGATACCCACTACCCCTGGGTGCCACTCGGAACTGGCCACCACCAACCCCAGGCGTCGCTCAATCATGCCCTCACGTTCCACCAGCTCCAATGCCTGCTGCAGGATTTTCTTTTCGATCTCTTGTCGATCACGATTGGACTGGTCCAGTTGGCGGGCAATCTCCTCAGCCCGTTTAGGATCCTCAGTGAACAACAACTCCGACCCTAACAGGCCCACCCCAAGGCGGCCACCAGCGTTGATACGTGGACCCAACTGAAACCCGATATGGGTTGGTGTTAAATGTGACTCCGACCCAGAATTATCGATACCGGCAATACGCATCAGCGCCTGTAGGCCAATATTCTCAGAGCGCCGCGCCGCCTGTAAACCAGA
>JADGCM010000035.1 GCA_015228995.1 Magnetococcales bacterium | reverse complement strand
GTGCGGTGATCTTAGGCAAGAGCAATATGGACGAATTCGCCATGGGCTCCTCCACCGAAACCTCCTGGTTTGGGGTGACACGCAATCCGTGGGATTTATCGCGGACCCCGGGCGGCTCTTCGGGCGGCTCGGCAGCAGCGGTAGCGGCGCGGCTCTGTTTGGCGGCCACTGGTACCGATACTGGCGGCTCCATTCGCCAACCGGCTGCTTTGACCGGTATCGTTGGCTTAAAACCGACTTATGGGCGGGTGTCGCGTTTTGGCATGATCGCTTTCGCCTCGTCGCTGGACCAAGCCGGTCCGATGACTCAAACGGTGGCGGATGCGGCGCTGTTGTTGCAACAAATGGCTGGTTTTGACCCATTGGATGCGACCAGTATTGATGCCCCGGTGCCCGATTACCAAGCCGCACTGGCCAACGAGCCCCGGCCATTGCGTATCGGCCTACCCAAGGAATATCTACAATATGACGCTTTGGCACCGGAGATCGCTGCCGCCATGCTGGAGGCACAGCAGCTATGGCGTGATTTGGGGGTGGTGTTCCAGGAGGTGTCGTTGCCCCATACCCGTTATGCGGTGCCGACCTATTATATCCTGGCGCCAGCGGAAGCCTCCTCCAATCTGGCCCGTTACGATGGGGTCAAATATGGCTACCGTTGTGATCAGCCGCAAGACTTATCCGATCTCCATGGTCGCAGCCGCTCAGAAGGGTTCGGAGCTGAGGTCAAGCGGCGCATCATGTTGGGAACTTACGTATTGTCGTCTGGTTACTATGACGCTTATTACCGTAAGGCGCAGAAAGTACGGCGCCTGATTGCCAACGATTTCCACGAAGCCTTTCGCTCGGTCGATCTATTGCTGACCTTGACCAGTCCCGATACAGCGTTTCCCTTAGGGGCACGTACCAACGATCCGGTAACGATGTATCTGTCGGATATCTTTACCATTAATGTCAACTTGGCCGGACTGCCGGCGTTGTCGTTGCCCTGTGGTTTCGACCGCCACGGCTTACCGATTGGCATGCAATTGATCGGTCGGCCGCTGGATGAGGCCACCCTCCTTCAGGCTGGTCACCGGTTCCAACAAGCCAGCGATTGGCATCGGCGCCGCCCTGACTTGACTGCTATAGGTGGTTAGGAGAAGACGATATGGCGATTGATCCCCATTACGAAATGGTCATTGGTCTGGAAGTACACGCTCAGATGCTGACCCGTTCCAAACTCTTCTGCGGTTGTCCAACCCGTTTTGGGGCCGGGGCCAATCGACAAATCTGCCCGGTGTGTGCCGCTTTCCCCGGGGTATTGCCGGTACTCAACCACGAGGCGGTCGATATGGCCATCAAAACCGGCTTGGCTATCGAAGGGCGTATCAACCGACTGAGTGAATTTTCTCGCAAGAATTATTTCTATCCTGACCTGCCAGCGGGTTATCAAATCAGCCAGTATGAGTTGCCGTTGGTTGAGCAGGGGGGAATATGGATCGATACCGATGCAGGCAGCCGCAAGCGCATCGGCATCACCCGCATCCATATCGAAGTTGATGCGGGCAAAAGTCTGCATGAGGGGATTGTGGGGGCCTCATGGGTTGATCTCAACCGCACCGGCATCCCGCTGATGGAAGTGGTATCGGAACCCGATCTGCGTTCTGCTGCCGAAGCGGGTGAATACCTCAAGCGCTTACGGGCCATGGTGCGTTATTTGGGTGTCTGCGATGGCAATATGGAAGAGGGATCGCTGCGTTGTGATGCCAACGTTTCGGTGCGTCGCCACGGTGATTCCCGGTTAGGAACGCGTTGTGAGTTAAAAAACCTCAACTCAATCCGTCATGTCATGCGGGCAATCGAGTACGAAGCCGAGCGGCAAATCGACCTGTTAGAATCTGGCCAGACCATTCGTCAGGAGACGCGGCTGTGGGATGTCAACCAGGGGCTGACGCGCTCCATGCGTGGCAAAGAGGAGGCGCACGACTACCGCTATTTTCCTGAACCAGATTTGCCGCCCTTGCGCCTCTCTGAAGAGCGTATTGAGTCGTTGCGCCAGCAGTTACCGGAGTTACCGGAGGCACGCTGTCGCCGCTTTATGTCGCAATATAGCTTGTCCGACTATGACGCAGCGGTGCTGACGGCGAGCCGTGATGTCGCTGACTATTACGAGCAAGTGGCTGGCGCCGTGGCGTCTGCGAAAATGGCGGCTAACTGGGTAACCGGTGAGCTGCTGGCCTGGTTCAACGACGACCCGGATCAAACCAAGCGGTCCATACCGGCGCTGCATTTGGCACGCTTGCTCCAAATGATCCAAAATGGCGTCATCTCGGGCAAAATTGCCAAGGATGTATTGGCGCGCATGTATACATCGGCGCAGACAGCTGAAGCGATTGTCGAACAGTTGGGTCTGCAACAGATGACGGATACAGCGGCCATTGAAGCAGCGGTTCAGGCGGTATTGCAAGCCTCTCCAGATGAGTTATCCCGTTACCGCGCTGGACAAACCAAGCTGTTGGCTTTCTTTGTTGGTCAAGTGATGAAAGCGACCCGTGGCAAGGCCAATCCAACCCAAGTCAACGAGTTGTTGCAGCGCTATTTGGCCGGTTGAGTCGACTGATGCCGGCTACCAATCGACGGTATACGGTGCTATGGGTGGTTATCGTTGTGGCGCTCCTCCTGGCATTCGGAATGGTCGAACGGTTATTGGTGGGGCGTCAGGCTGGACAACGGGTGGTGGCCATTTTTGAGCAGCTGTTGGGACAGCCGCTTCAAGTCGGTGAAGTAACCTTCTTCCCTCTTGGCGGCTTGGCGATTAAGCTCCACTCGGTGTCCCTGCTGGCAGGCGGCAGCAACCGTGATCGGCCGCTGCTGCGGATTGATGAGATCATCGTCGGCCTCAGCCCGGAGTTTTTGTTCCACGGCACCCCTCGCTTTTCTTCGATCACGCTTGTTGAACCACGACTTTATCTTTACCAACAATCGACCATACCGTGGCAGACCGAGCTGTTTGCCCTCTTCGAGCAGCTGCGCTTGCGGGGGGAAACGGGGCAGCTGGTTGCAACAGTAAACAGTCCCATCGGCATGATGGGACGACTGACCGTGCGTAACGGTTTGCTTCTCACAGTGGCACCTGGCAGGCCGTCCGATGGCGAGATATTGATGGATCGTCTCCAGGCCAGTCTGCTTGATTTTTCTCAGACCCATCCGACACCGGTGCGACTTTCTGGCCGTTTGAAGAGCGTGCCTTTTACCCTAGATGGCCAGTTGGGGCCGCTCCCCGCTGCTGGGGAGTGGTTATCATTACCCATGCTCATGAATATCGATATGAAGGCGGTGGGGACAACAACGCTGGCACCATTCTTGGCGGCACTACGTTTTTCCGAGTGGTGGCCCGATTTGCGGGCGTCGCGGGCCCAGCTCTCGGTAACACTGCGAGGCAATATCCGTCACGGTATGCAGAGCCGTGCCGAGTTGCAACTGGTGATAGCGGCTTCCGAGTCGGTACCTCCGCCACTACGCCACATTGCCTTGCAACAAAAATCGTTGTTACGTTTAGATGTCAATGACGAGATGGAGTTTGTGCCGCTGCTGCTGTTACAGGAAGGAAAAATCCAACTCAACAATCTTCCCTGGGTAGAACTCAAGGGCAGTGTTCAGTGGTGGCAACGGCGTCCCCACTTCTCGCTGACGGTGGCCACGGCTCGGGCCATTGATATGACACTGGTTGCCGATTTAATGCGCAAGTATCCTGTACTGCCCGTGGAGTGGCCATTACCATCCGGTCGTATGGAGGGGCAATGGTTACTGTTGGGAAGCTGGCCCGGTGCACTCAATTTCTTTAGCCACCTGGACCTATCTGCTACCACCCTCTCTTGGCCACCCTTTCACAAAAAAACTGGGGTTCCCTTGGTGTTAGAAGTGCGGGGTAGCTATGCCGACCAAGAGCTTCATTTGCAACAGGTGGTTTTGTCCGCAACAGCCGGTAATCGATTGGAGTGGTTTGGCCGCTTGTCGCCTGATCCAGCTTTGACCATGGTGGGCCAGCTAGAGGGAGAGACGCTCAAGGAATATCTGCCGCTGTTGAATCATTGGTCTCTACGGGGAGAAAGCCGCGTCCAACTGGCTTGGTCACATCACCCTGATCAAGCTACGGTTGAAATGTGGTTCAATAGCCAACGGTTGCACTTGGGAGGAGTGGACATCCGCGACGGTGCCGCTCAAGTACGCTGGTACGGTAACCGCATTTTTATCCCTAGGGCCCATTTTCGTCTGGGAGAAGGATGGGTAGACCTATCGGGGATGGTCTACGGACAAGCGCCGACATGGGGTTACGATGTGATGGTCTCTTTCCTGGATGTTGAGACCGCTGCACTGCCAGAAACACCGCTGCAATCGTTACTGGTGGATCGGTTACTGTCGCCGCTAGCGGTGGGACAGACCAATGTGGCGTTGCCGATTGAATCAGCCCGTTGTTCTGGCCACGGTACCTTCAGAGGTTGGCTCACAACAGATGGCATCGAGAAACCGGTAGCCGGTCGTGCGCATTTGGAATTCAGTGCTGGCCGTTTGTTGGGAGTGATGATTCCACAATGGTCGGAACGTCCGGTCGAATTGGATGGACAGCAAGAGGTCGTTAGAATGGAATTATTGGATGACAGTTATGGTTCCTGGGAACGGGCCAGTGTTGATGTCACACTGGATCAGGAGCGGTTGCTGTTCCGTGATCTATTACTGCGCAGCGGCGATACAGTGGTACGAGGGGCTGGACGTCATGACGATCGGGGCGCTGTCGAAGATCGGTTGTTCATCTCCTCCCCCTGGTGGCGGGATCCGAGACCGATGCAGCTTCGTCTAAACGGCGACAAAGACCAACTGACGGCGCTGTGGCAATCTGCACTACCGCCGGACGCCCCTTTGTGTAATGACCCATAGAGGAAAATCTGGTCATGTCGGCACAGGTACACACGATTGCTTTAGAGGGGGTAGTGGCGCGACCGGTGGAAGTAGAGGTCGATCTGCATCGTGGTCTTCCCCATGTCAATGTGGTAGGGTTGCCTGACGGCGCCGTACGCGAAGCCAAGGATCGGGTCCGTGCGGCGTTGGCCAATTCCGGTTTTGCCCTACCGCCGCGACGGGTCACCATCAATTTAGCCCCTGCCGATTTACCCAAGGAGGGAAGTGGCTACGATTTACCGATTGCGGTAGCGCTACTGGTGGCAATGGATGTCGTCAGTCAAGATGCCGTCAACCGGCGCTTGTTGCTGGGAGAATTGGCCCTGGATGGGCGACTGAAGCCGGTACCGGGCTGTCTGCCAGCGGCCATCCGGGCCCGTGATGATCCCCAAATGGACGAATTGGTCGTGCCCGCCGACAACAGCGCTGAGGCAGCTTTAGTTCCTGGAGTCACGGTCGTGGCACCGCGTACGGTAACCGAGCTGGTACAACATTTGACCGGTGCCACACCACTGCCAGCGGTACCAACCACCGCTTGGCAGCATTGGCTGGGTCAGGACGACGACTCGGTACCCGATTTGGCTCACGTCAAAGGCCAGGAACATGCCAAACGCGCCCTGGAGATTATCGCCGCTGGGGGACACAATTTACTGATGAGTGGTCCACCAGGGTCGGGTAAAACGTTATTATCGCGTTGCCTACCGAAAATTCTACCCGAATTATCTCTGGAAGAGGCTCTGGAGGTAACGGCGATTTACTCGGTAGCCGGCAAACTATCGGGAGAGCGGCCTGTCATTGGGGTGCGACCCTTTCGAGCGCCGCATCACACCGCTTCTCAGGTGGCCCTGATTGGTGGTGGCAGTATTCCACGTCCTGGTGAGGTCAGTTTGTCGCACCGAGGCATCCTGTTTTTGGATGAACTGCCTGAGTTTGGCCGTTCGGTATTGGAGGTGCTACGCGAACCGATGGAGTCAGGGGGAGTGACCATCTCACGGGCAGCGCGCTCGGCTTGGTTCCCGGCCCAATTTCAGCTGATCGCCGCCTGCAATCCTTGCCCGTGCGGTCACTTAGGCGATCCTTACCATGCCTGCCAATGTCCAGCAGTGCAGGTAGACCGCTACCGGTCGCGCCTGTCCGGACCCCTGTTGGACCGGATTGACCTGCATGTCGAAGTGCCGCCGGTACCGGTCGAACAGCTGGTAGCGATGCCAAGCGGCGAAGCCTCGGCCGTGGTGCGCCAGCGGGTGGTCCAGGCACGCGCAAGGCAGCAGCGACGCAACGGTGCCAATCGCCTCAATGCTCACCTCGCCGGCGACGAGCTGGCCGAGCACACCCGTGTTGACCAGGAGGGCGAGTCGTTACTGCTGCTGGCCAGTCGGCGCATGGGCTTTTCAGCCCGCACCTACCACCGTATTTTGAAGGTAGCACGCACCCTGGCCGATCTGGCCGGCGATAAAGAGATCGCCGTCGTCCATCTTGCCGAGGCGATCCAGTACCGAGTCAACCGGCAATTTACGGTTGAGTAGTAACGGTTGTGGTGCTGCTGACCGCCCGTTGCACCGGTTTCCAGTTCCGGGCCATCTCATGGGCCTGGGCCAGTTTTTCGTCGTTCATGCTTTGTGACAGATCGTCCCGTGCCTTAATGGCCTCGCGATGACCTTTGGCAGCGGCTAGGTTGTACCAAACGTGAGCCTGAATATCATCTTGCTCTACCACATTGCCATAGTCGTATAGAGTCCCCATCTTAAACTGAGCCGCTGCATAACCTTGGTCAGCCGCCAAGCGGTACCATTTTTCGGCCTCGATCTCATCTTGGGGGACGATATCGCTATCACTGCCATACATCACGCCCAGGTTGTACTGAGCCTTGGCGTCACCCTGTTCGGCGGCTTTGCGGCACCAGCGTAAGGCTTCTTGGTAATCTTGGGGCACACCCTTGCCCATGGCATAACGGGCGCCCAGATTCGATTGGGCCACGGCATGACCCTCGTTGGCAGCGCGCATCATATCGTTGACAGCGATCCACCCTTCACCAACACCCATCAGAGGCAACTCAGACGGTTTCGAGCACCCTGAAACACCCCAAGACAACAGGCCGCCGATCACCAACAACTTCAGCGACCGAGGCAACACCCATTTTCTGTTCATAAACATCCATCCTCTTTGCCACATCAAATTTGCTCAAACGAATCGGCCCCAGCATACGCCACCCCGACAGTTTTACGCAAGATTTGTGCGTATTGCAGCCTGACAACGGTGGGCATCTGGCATCTTAGACTACCCAATATTCCTGCTGGATTCCCTTCCTGCGATGAATCGTACGTTTTATCTCTTCACCTATTTCTTGCTCAGCAACACGCAGCTCATAGAGCTTTTGTAAATTCAACCACATCTCCGCGGATGTATCGAGCCATTGGCTCAACCGCAGGGCTATATCAGCTGTCAATGCCTGCTTACCTAAGAGAATAAGGTCTATGCGGTTCAATGGAACATTCAGTACTGCTGCTAACTGTGTCGGCGTCATATCAAGAGCTTCTAACTCATCAGCCAGAAATTTACCAGGGTGAATAGGATTTCGAGCCATATTTACTTTCTCATAGTGATAATCGACAATTTCAATATTAAACGGGCTATTGTTATCATTTGACCACTCAAAGCAAATGCGCCACTGTTGGTTTATACGAATACTAAACTGGCCTTTACGGTCGCCACTGAGTGCTTCAAAGCGATTACTGGGCAGATTTTTCAAATCATCCAGGCTGATAGCAGTCTCCAGTACATCAAGACGTCTTTCCGCTTGATCTTTGAATGAATGAAATTGCTTGACCCACTCGCCATTTGCAAAACATTCTGTAATTTTATTTCGATATTTCATTCCTTACGCTGCTTTGTTTTTATCCATCAATTGATCCAAGGTATCCGTTGACGCGAAGTAGCTGACGTTCACGGCTTGAAACTCCTACCACATTTATCTATCGACAGCCGCAACCACCCGCTCAAACGTTACCCGGGCTTGGTCGAACTCGTAATCGTTGATCTGTGCCTCCAGTGTCTGCATATCGGCCGTTATTCTGCTCTCCCCCATCAGTGTTTTAATTTGGTTCAATAGCTCTAGGGTGTCCGAGTCGCCTTCGTCAATCAATTTGGCTAGCTGGTCAAAGAGCTGCTTGAGCCGATCTAAATCTAGCGGCGCCGGTTGGGACACCGTCGCCGTGGCGGGCATTGTTGGGGTCGGCGTGGAAACCAACGGCAACAGCGCCGTCATAATCCGTTGCACCCCTTGGTCGAAAGATGTCAGCAAGCCATCGATATCATCGCTACTCTGCCGCTCTTTGAGGGCAGACTCAAGCCGTTGTGCCGCAATATGAACATCGTGGGCACCAATGGTACCGGAAACCCCTTTGAAAGTATGCGCCAACCGGTGGGCCAGCACCCCATCCCCCTGCTGGATCGCCAAACGGATGTCGTCAACAATGTTGTGATTGCGGTTATAAACATCTTTTAGCACCTTCAAGTATAACTTGCGGTTGCTGTTCATGTTGCTCAAACCCACCGACAAATCAATGCCGTCCAATCGGGCAGGCAGCTCAATAGCCGCTGGCGGTGCAACCGGAACCACCAGGACTGGTTCTGGGACCACAACGGTAGCCTCTGGCTCTGGCGTGGTTGGCTTATCGATAACAAACTTACCAATGGTCTCAAACAGGGTAGGCGGATGGATCGGCTTACTGATATGGCCGTTCATACCAACCGCCAAACATTTTTCAATATCCCCAGACATGGCGTTAGCAGTCATGGCAACGATGGGTAAATTGGTATAATTGGGGTTGGCGCGGATGGCACGCGTGGCCGTATAACCATCCATGACCGGCATCTGGATATCCATCAATACCACATCAAAAACAGCGTCCGATTGCAGGACATCGATGGCCTCTTGACCATTATTGGCAATCTGAATGATCACCCCTTGCTCTTCCAATAATTCCAGCGCCACCTGCTGATTGATCTCGTTGTCTTCAACTAGTAACACCCGCACCCCACGCAAGGGGAAGCAGGAAACACCACTGTCTTTATGGCAAGTAGTAGCCCCTCCATGGCCACGCGGCACATCACGACCCATAGCGGCCAAAATGGTCTCGAACATGGTGGAAAGATTGACTGGCTTGGTCAAAAGCAGGTCAATACCCGCTCCCTGTGCTGCCAGCGCCACATCTTCACGGGAATAGGCGGTGACCATCACGATCTTGGGCACGTTGGCTTTAGGGAACCGTCGACCGATCTCCTTGGCGGTCTTGATCCCATCCATCTGCCCCATTTTCCAATCCAGGTAGACCATGTCAAACGGATGCCCCTGCCCAAAGGCACGCTCCATCTCGAAAATAGCCTCCTCTCCGGAAGCCACTGCCGTCACCTTAAAGGAAAATGACTCTAATGTTTTTTGGATGATTTCTCTGGCAACCGTATTGTCATCGGCCACTAACACCCGCAACCCGACCAAATCCTCATCCGGCAAACGGAAGCGGCGGCGATCAGCATTTTGGCGACCATAGACGGCAGTAAAATTAAAGGTACTGCCTTGACCAGGGGTACTTTCGGCCCAAATTTCCCCCCCCATCATCTCTACCAGTCGTTTACTGATAGTGAGCCCCAGGCCGGTACCACCGAAGCGGCGCGTTGTCGAAGAGTCAGCTTGGGAAAAAGCCTTAAACAACCGTCCCAATTGCTCTTCCGTCATGCCAATACCACTATCCTTGACCTGAAAATGCAACGCCACCTGCTGGTCATCGCGTTTGACCGTATGCACCGACAACACAATGTTGCCCTTTTGGGTAAATTTAACGGCGTTATTAGTCAAATTGATCAAAATTTGCCCCAGTCGTAATGGATCACCGACAAGGTTTAATGGAACATCTTTTTTGACGTGGAAACTGACCTCCAAGCCCTGCTGCTCAGCCTTCATGGCCAGTAGATTGGCCACATTGTTAAAAACGTCGTCGAGGTGGAACGGCACCGACTCCATCGACAACTTACCCGCTTCAATTTTAGAGAAATCAAGAATATCGTTAATAATACCTAGCAAAGATTGTGCTGCCGCATGCACCTTCTCAATGTAGTCACGCTGCCTACCATCCAGATTGGTTTTCAAAGCCAAATGTGACATACCGATGATGGCATTCATCGGCGTCCGGATCTCGTGGCTCATATTGGCCAGAAAATCACCCTTAGCTTGGCTGGCCTGCTGCGCCTCTTCCTTGGCCCGTTGTAGCTCCTGGGCTTGATTGCGCAACAGATGCTCGCGTGAAACCGTGTTGGTAATATCTTGAATCTGGATCATGCAGTAACGCACGCCGTCATAATCGCGGATGGCACGAATATTAACCAACTGACTCATACGTGGACTGGCATCCGTCTTTTCCGAAGCAGTAAATAAGGGAAAGGGGGTTGGTGTCAGGCGGTGAGAAAACATGGTCGGCAATCCAGAACTCAGCGCACTGGCCACCGCTCGTGAAATACGTGAGTTTTCCAGCTCCGGGAATACCTCAGTTAGCGGTCGACATAGGACTTGATCAGCAAGCAGACGCGCTCCCTTCTCCATCCACTCATTCCAAAACACAATGCGTTGCTCGGGATCAAGCACAATGACGCCCACCACAGCCCCATCTAGGGCCATGCAGAGCAACTTTTTGTCTAAATCAGCCATGGTACTCACTCGACTTTGGTCGTCAGGACTGAGACAAAATCACTTCCAACTCTCTTTTCAAAATAATCATGGCCGACTCAGAAAACAGCAACACTACAAAACCGTTCAGGGTATTTTGTACGTTATCCTCATTACTGGTTTTGAAGTCCATCATTAACACGAAGGCCCGCTCATCATCAACGTTAACATCCGCCGTCAATGACTGCTTCTGCATAGCCAAATGAGAGGTAATATCTAATAAAAATTGGCTACTGCCCTTGAGAAACTCTGCCGATCCAAATTCGAACTCAATCGACATCATCTGGGTGAAACTTTCCAGAAAGGCATTGAGGATGACATTGCCAACATCTAGCAATGTTTCCTGTTCCAGTTCCATCAATACCTCTAGGGGCATCTGCTCGTTAAGCAGCGTCCGCACCAACTCCAGGCTCTCGGCCCCCGGAAAAATCAGCAGCGCCGTCCCTGTCAACTCACCGGTAAAATTCTGTCGCACCGCAACCAGTTTGTCTTCGTTGTTGGATAACAATAGCCGGATGGCCTCTTTGTAAGAAACAACTTTGAGTTGAGGAAGTGACAACAGCACTTCATTATCGACCATGCGACTGAGCGAGTCAGCAGCCATACCAAGCCCCATGTTAAAGAATTCCTTCAGGGCATCTTCTTCTAGCTCACTCAATATAAACATTGGCCTCTCCTCATCCTTCTCCTCAGTGTGTCCACCCATGCCACCACGCCCCTCGGCCTATTGCCGACCAACCACCTATTTTAGGCTTACAACGCATTCAAAACGGCGGCGATCTTGCTTTGCTCCATCGGTTTTTTGATGAAACCAATGCCCATGGCTTCAGCCCGCTGCTGCATACGGTCTTGAATGTTGGCAGTTACCAGATAAATAGCCAAATCAGGTTGTTTTTCAATGAATTTTTCCGCCAACTCCAGACCACTCATGCCTGGCAT
The DNA here is from genome assembly GCA_015228995.1 of Magnetococcales bacterium. Taxonomy (GTDB): domain Bacteria; phylum Pseudomonadota; class Magnetococcia; order Magnetococcales; family JADGCH01; genus JADGCH01. Next base: position 1,799 of record JADGCM010000035.1, on the reverse strand, counting down.
ATTGAAATCGAGCATGGCCAATTGCACCGGAGTACTGGCCAACTTAGCCAATGCCTCCTCACCATCCTTTGCTTCTAGCAGCGTCCATTCCTTGAAGTTGACAAATATTTTACGCACCAGCATGCGCGCTAAGCTGCTATCATCGACGATTAAAGCCGTTTTCTGGGCCATTGTATTTCTCCTCCCAATCTACCTAAAACAGCCTCTTTTACCCTCTCCCCTTGTGGGAGAGGGCAGGGTGAGGGGGTGTAAAAGCCATTTCATGGATGAAATTTAATGAGTTCGTGTACATTTAACAAAAAAGAGACCGAGCCATCCGGCATCACTGCTGTGCCAGCCAGAATAGCGACATGACCAAAAATACGGCTCATGGGCTTAATAACGAGACTGGCTGGATCTTTAATTGTGTCCACCTCTAAGCCAAATATCTGTTCTTCCGACTGCATCACCACCACATGCACCTCCGACTGATTGCGGATGCGCTGCATCTCGCGCGCGGTACTACGACCACGACCCACCCGAGCCAGGGTGCGCCGTAATGGTACCAGTGGATAGAGACGATCTCGCACCCGCACCATCGGTGACTGCATCTTCGCCTCGATCTGCGTCATGACCTCTTGACCGTAGAAAGAAACCAATTCGATAATATTGACCTGGGGCACGGCGTAGGTGACGTCATGACTGCTGACCAACAATACCGGCACAATGGCCATGGTTTGGGGTATACGCAGCCGAAACCGCGAGCCCCCACCGATATTGTTAAAAATACTGATTGATCCACCTATCTTATCGATGGCGGTCTGGACCACATCCATACCGGTACCACGGCCAGAGATCTTGCTCACCTGCTCCGCCGTCGAAAAACCCGGCACCATGATGAGTTTCAGGATATCCGCTTCCTTCATCTCGTGGGCTTGTTCGGAGGTGATCAACCCCCTGGCCAACGCTTTTTCCCGCACCCGATCGACATCAATGCCCCGGCCATCGTCAGCAACCTCAAGGTAGATCTGGCCATGTTTTTGTTCAGCGGCCAACGTCACATGTCCGATGGGGGATTTGCCTTTTTCGGAGCGATGCTGCGGTAGTTCGATGCCATGATCAACGGCATTACGGATCAGGTGTCCCAGCACCTCTTTGATGACCACCAGCACATTACGATCAACTTCGGTCTCCTCCCCAACCAATTCTAGCACCACCTTTTTGCTGGTCTCGACAGCCAAATCGCGCACCAACCGGTGATAACTTTCCCAGGTACGCCCAATCGGCTGCAAACGACATTGCAATAGTTCATCTTGCAAGCGGTAAATCTGCTGCCCATGCACCTCCAGCATTTGCTCAAGCCGATCGGGCTGGTTAGCAATCATATATTTCAATTGGTTGAAGGCAGTCCCCAACTCACCTACTTGGGTCATGAGCGAATCTAACCGCTCGACCGATAACCGCACCGATTCTGACTTGGCAGATATAACGCTCTGTTGTTTATCACTAGGAGAAGGAGGATCACTGCTACTGCCGTCGTGGCTGCTGCCCTGTAGTGCCCAATCGGGGAGCTGCTCAAAGGTAGCAGATGCCTCTTGAGGTTCCTGTGCAGCCCCAATCGGAATCCCACTTGCCCCTAATTCAGATTGGAGAGAGGTTAAATCAGCAATTTGTCCGGTAAAATCCGCCTCACCTTCCGAACCAAATTGAGCGATGTCGTGCAACGTGTGGCGCACCGAGTCAAGCACCCCTAACAGGGCGTTACTGCTGCGCTGGTCGAGAAGATGTTGCCCTTCCCGCAATAAGTCCAGTAACGTCTC
>JADGCM010000034.1 GCA_015228995.1 Magnetococcales bacterium | reverse complement strand
TAATTTAATAACAAACACCGGTGCCCGTTTTTTTTGTTTTTCCGAAACATTAAAATATCTCCCTGTAACCAGTGGTTCATTTTTGATGGCTGCCCAGGTATGTCAAGCGATCTTGAATTATCAACCGTATAAATGTCAACCGTAAAAATTTACCGATAGACTACCCGGGCAGTTGCGAAGAAAGTTGTAAGAGTCTGGATTTTGTTGCAACAGCTGCTGACCTTTGATTGCTTTTTGCTTGTATTTCATTTTTAAGATGGGTTAAACTGAATACCGTTACATTTTTGGGAACAAGATTAAGGGGAGTGCCGGTGTGTGGGTCCTTGCCGCCACTTGGAAAATGGGAATGTGCAATAACCTAAGAATAGTATTTTGTGGATACAAAGTATGTCCGGCAACCGTATTCCTTGTTATAAGCGGAGGGCCAAAAACAGTGGGTTGGAAGCTGTGACATGAACCTTACCAACAAACTTCCTTGGCTGGTGTTGATAATTGGGTTACTGGCTACTTGGTCGCTACAACGGGATGCTGCTCGGAATGCCCACCGAGATCTAGGTCGTCAATTCGACTACCATTCCCGGGAGATCGTCATTCGTGTCACACAGCGTATGGAGACTCACGAGCAGATTCTCCGTGGTGTTAGCGGCTTGTTTGCTGCTTCCGTCAGTGTTGAACGCGATGAATTTTATCAATACGTGTCTGCTCTACAACTCAAGGATAATTACCCTGGCATACAGGGTGTCGGCTTTGCCAAAGTCGTGGTACCCCAGGAAAAAGAGCAACATATCGAGGCCTTGCGTCGACAGGGTTTTGCTGACTACACCATCCGTCCCACGGGCGAGCGTGAACTCTACACCTCCATTATCTACTTGGAACCGTTTACTGGCCGTAACCTGCGTGCCTTTGGCTTCGATATGTACTCTGAGGCCACACGTCGACAGGCTATGGAACGGGCGCGCGATACCGGCAATGCGGCGCTATCGGGCAGGGTGACATTGGTACAAGAAGATGGTCAACAGCCGCAATCGGGAGTGCTGATCTATCTGCCGGTCTATCGTAATGGGTCTCCTCACGATACTGTGGCTGAACGCCGTGCCAATATCGTCGGGTGGGCCTATGCGCCGTTTCGTATGAATGACTTGATGGCTGGCATATTGGGTGAGCAAGATACCGATATTGATTTGGAAATTTTTGATGGTGACCGACTGGTTGCGGAAAAAATTTTATACGACTCGGACAACCAGTTATCCGCTAGCCAATCCAATGTTTCGCCTTATCAGAACGACTCCCGCATTGATATTGCCGGTCACTCTTGGACGCTGAGAGTGCGTTCTCTGCCAACTTTCGAATCACGTCTTGACACCACACGTATCTATTTGACGAAAGTGGTTGGATGGACAATGGCGAGCCTACTCACCTGGGTCGTTTGGTTGCTGGTTAATGGTCGTGAACGGGCTGTTCAGCAGGCGCATATCATGCTACGCGAGCTCAAAGCAACTGAGGAAAATGCCCATCGCAGCGAAACAATGACGCAGGCGGTATTGCAATCAGTAATTAATGGTATCGTCATCATCAATGCCAATAAAGAAATTGTGGTATTCAATCCAGCTGCAGAAAGGTTATTTGGTTATACGGCTGCAGAAGCTATCGGACAGGATATTCGTTTACTCATGCCAGCCATCTATCGAGACCAACATAACGCTGGCATGGATCGTTATTTCGCAACTGGAGAGCGCAAGATCATAGGCCGCAGTTGCGAAATTGTTGGCCTGCGTAAAGATGGAAGCCAGTTTCCTGGTGAGGTGTTTATCAGCGAAATTACATCGACGGACAATCCTTTGTTTGTTGGTATCTTGACGGATATTTCCGAACGTAAGCAAGCCGAGCAACAACTTAGGCTGTTTCACAAAGTGTTTGAAAATGCTGGTGAGGCCATCCTTGTTACCGATGCTCATGGACGTATTAGCGATGCTAATCCGGCTTATGAACGCATTACTGGCTACAGCCGCCAGGAGGCATTGGGAAAATCTCCGAGTATCACCAAGTCTGGGCGCCATAGTCCCGAGTTTTATCGGGCCATGTGGAACGACCTGTTGGTGATGGGGCACTGGCAGGGAGAGATTTGGGATCGCCGCAAAAATGGCGAGATTTTCCCCAAATGGCTCTCTATCAGTGCTATTCGCAGTCATACTGGCGATCTGAGCCATTATGTAGCTATTTTCTTGGATATCAGCGACCGCAAAGAGTCAGAACAGAAATTGGAGCAGTTGGCTTTTTATGATGCCCTGACTGGCTTGCCCAATCGGTTGTTTTTCCATAACCGCCTCTCTCATGAGATCGCCCAAGCTCTACGCCACCATAATCAGTTGGCACTGATGTTTATCGACTTAGATCGGTTTAAGTGGGTGAATGACACGTTGGGTCATACTGCTGGGGACGATCTGCTTAAAGAGATCGGTTCCAGGTTGCAGCGATGTATCCGAGAGGAAGACATAGTGGCCCGGTTGGGTGGCGATGAGTTCACCATCATTCTGACCCATGTGACCCACGCAGACTATGCCGCTTCGGTGGCGCAGAAACTCATTGCTGCGGTACGAGAACCAGTGGTGCTATTGGGTCAGGAGGTACATGTGGGTGCCAGTGTCGGCATTGCCCTATTCCCACAGGATGCCACCGACATAGATGCCTTGACCAAGCAGGCTGATCGGGCCATGTATCAAGCGAAGTCGGCTGGGCGCAACACCTTTCGTTTTGTCTCGGCGCAGGCTCAAGATGGTGCTATTGATCATATCACTATGGAAAACAACCTCCATAAAGCCTTGGAACGGCAAGAGTTGCTGTTGCTCTATCAGCCGAAGCTCTCCTTGGCGGACAATCGGTTGCATGGAGCCGAGGCGCTGGTACGTTGGCGTCAATCCGATGGCACCATGATCAATCCAGCCCAATTTATCCCATTAGCGGAAGAGACCGGTTTGATCGTACCGATTGGCCGCTGGGTTCTTGAGACGGCCTGTCGTTGGGCCGCTGATTGGAACCGCAGCAGCGAGCAACCGGTGACCATCGCCGTCAATGTCTCCGCACGTGAGTTTCAGCAACCAGATTTGGTGGAACATGTCTACAATACGCTAGAGAGCACGGGTCTCTCGCCGACCCATTTAGAGTTGGAAATTACCGAGAGCATGGTCATCGGTAATGTTGATAAGGCCATTGGCATCATGAAATGTCTGCGTAACATAGGCATTTCTTTGGCGATGGATGATTTTGGCACTGGCTATTCAGCACTTGGTTACCTTAAGCGTTTTCCTCTGACCACTCTGAAGATTGACCGTTCTTTTGTTCAGGATCTACCAGGATGCCAGGGGGACGGGGCCATCGTCAACGCCATCTTGAGTATGGCGCATGGGCTCAAACTACGAGTGGTGGCTGAAGGGGTTGAAACAGATGGGCAATTACAATATTTACGTCAACAACAATGCGCGATGATTCAGGGTTATTTGGTTGGCAAACCTATGCCGGCAGAGCAACTGGTGGCCTTATTACAGTCGACAAGGTGGGGGCACTGGGCTCCAATCATTCCAGATGACTTGTCAGTATGAACAAGATCAACGAGTTGTCCGTGTATTTTCCAGGACAGTGGTGTTCGTAGCACTATTTGTAACGCTGTTTTTCGTTGTTCCTGCCATGGCCGAACGGGTCTATGTGGCGGTAGCGGCCAACTTCATCGGACCAGCCAAAGCAATTGCGGTTGAGTTTGAAAAGGAGACCGGTCATCAAGCCGAGCTTTCCTTCGGAGCGACGGGCAGCTTTTATGCCCAGATCAAACATGGCGCCCCTTTTGAGGTGCTGCTGGCCGCTGATGCTGAGCTTCCAGCTAAGTTAGAGCAGGAGAGAATCGCGGTGGTGGGCAGTCGGTTCGCTTATGCTGTTGGCCGGCTGGTGCTGTGGTCTCCAAAATCGGGAGTGGTGGACGAACGGGGCGAGGTGCTGAAAAAGGGCGGGTTCGCTCATCTGGCCGTGGCCGATGCCAAACTGGCCCCATACGGGGCTGCGGCCCAGGAAGCCCTTACCGCCCTGGGTCTCTTGGAACGGCTGCGACCGAAATTCGTCCGGGGGGAAAACATCGCCCAGACGCATCATTTCGTTGCTTCTGGCAATGCTGAGTTGGGATTTGTGGCGTTGTCACAGGTCGTAAAAGGGGCTTCGGCCACCGATGGTTCGATGTGGATGGTGCCCGCCCATCTTTATCGACCGATTCGGCAAGAGGCGGTACTCTTGGTTAGGGGCAGGCACAATACGGCCGCTCAGGCGTGGATGGATTATCTTCAGGGAGACCAAGCCAAGGCGGTGATCCGTTCTTTTGGCTACGGTTTTTAGCTCGTTCATGCTTGATGCCACCGATGTTGCCACGATAGGGTTAACCGGTAAGCTGGCGGTGGTGACGACGCTGCTGCTGCTGCTGCTGGGGACGCCACTGGCGTGGTGGCTGGCGAGTAGTCGCTCGCGTTGGAAAGGGGTAGTGGGAGCCGTGGTGGCTTTGCCGTTGGTACTCCCCCCGACGGTGTTGGGTTTCTATTTGCTGATGGCCATGGGACCGGAAGGTCCCATCGGGCGATTGACTCAGGCCCTGGGTATTGGTCTGCTGCCTTTTACTTTTCCGGGTCTGGTGGTGGCATCGTGCCTCTATTCGCTTCCTTTTGTGGTGCAACCGATCCAAAACGCCTTTGAGGGGATGGGGAGGCGCCCTCTGGAGGTCGCTGCTACCCTGCGGGCTTCGCCGCTGGATGCCTTCTTTACGGTGGCATTACCGCTAGCATGGCCCGGTTTGGCTACGGCCACCATCTTAGGCTTTACCCATACGGTGGGAGAATTTGGGGTGGTACTGATGATGGGAGGCAACATTCCCGGTGTGACCCGCGTCGTTTCAGTGCAGATTTATGCCCATGTTGAGGCAATGGAATACGACCAGGCGCATTGGCTTTCTGGGGGAATGGTGCTGTTTTCCTTCCTGGTCTTGCTGACACTCCATTTTTTCCGTCCCAATCGGCGACCATGACCGTTGAGGTGCATTTCAGCCTGACTTGGTCGGAGTTCTCCTTATCTGTTGATCTACAATGTCCGGGTCGGGGAGTGACCGCTCTGTTTGGACGCTCTGGGTCGGGTAAAACGACGTTGTTGCGGGCGATGGCTGGTTTGGAGAGGGTGAGGGGTGGGCGTCTGGTGGTCAATGGTGAGATATGGCAGGACGAAAAGATTTTTTTGCCTACCCATCGACGTCCAGTAGGATATGTTTTCCAGGAAGCGAGTCTCTTTTCCCATCTTTCTGTCCAGGACAATTTGGAGTATGGCATGCGCCGGGTCGGTGGGGTAGACCAAGCCCACTTTAGCACCATTGTCGATCTGCTCGGTATCGGTGGTTTGCTACAGCGTTGGCCAGAGCGGTTATCTGGTGGGGAACGACAGCGGGTCGCTATCGCACGTGCCCTATTGACCCGGCCACGACTGTTGCTGATGGATGAACCACTGGCCTCTTTGGACCAGGAGCGTAAAGATGAGATCTTGCCCTATCTTGAGCAACTGCACCAAGAATTGGCCATCCCGGTATTCTACGTCAGTCATGCCCTGGATGAAGTAGTACGACTCGCTGACTACGTGGTGGTACTGGGGCAGGGGAGGTTGTTGGGGTGTGGGCCACTACAGGAGATGATGGCCCGTTTCGATATGCCAATCCGTTGTGGTTGTGGCAAGACGCAGGGGCGGCATTGGAGGCTGATGACCTGAAGCTCATTGCAGGGGAAAGCGCAGGTTAATTCCGGCGGCTCGTTTGCGTTGTTGCTCCAGTGTTACCAACCGATTATTGGGCAATCCCGATGTTTCCGACGTTTCCATGGTGGCACCCGGGGGTTGTAAATGAAATGTTGGCTCTTCATTACGATCTGCGTCGGGTGGCGACAACTGGGGTGGTGCGGAGGAGTTTACATGCGATGACGCTGGCGCCGGCCGGTGCGGAGAAACAGCCACATCGGCGCTGCTGGGCGATAAATTTAGCTTACGCTGCTGTTCTGCATCAGGGGTTGGTGTCTGTTGCGATTTTTTACTGCGGCTGCGTTTGCTAGCGGCACGAGGCTGTTCTGTGATACCCTCGGCCGCCGCGGTATCCACGACCGAGCAGTCAGAATTGGGCAGCAACGCACACGATAGTAACAACAGCAGCAACTGTCTCATCGAAATCTCCTTGCGCTCTATCTGCAAAACAGACCGATATTGTAATTGCAAACAAGCAACAAATGAACCAGATGCGGGAGTCGGAAAGAGTTTGCACAGAAACCACATCGTATAGTACAATCCAAGTGGAGGATGAGGTAGCCGTGATGATTGCGTTGTTGTCTCCAGCGAAAACATTGGACCCTGGTCCAGCTCATACCCATTTGCCTCGGACAGAACCGAGGTTTGTGGCCGAGGCCTGTGCCTTGGTGACGGTGTTGCGGCAGCTCTCTGGTGCCGACCTGGAAAAGCTCCTGCATATCAGCCCTGCATTAGCTCAATTAAACCACGAACGGTTCCTGGATTTTTCCGGCGATGCGATACCGAGTCGGAGCAAGCAGGCGGCCCTGATGTACCGTGGTGATACTTACAAGGGATTGGATGCCGACAGCCTGGATGAGACAGATTGGCCATTCGCTCAGCGGCATGTACGGATTCTCTCAGGTCTCTACGGATTGTTGCGACCGCTGGATGCCATTCAACCCTACCGGTTGGAAATGGCCACCCCCCTGGTCACGGCAGCGGCTGCCAACCTGTATGCTTTTTGGTCTGACCGTATTGCCAAGGAGATTGATGCCTGCATCGCCCAGCAGTCAGAACCGCAGTCCGCTTATGTAATCAATCTGGCTTCCGATGAGTACACACGGGCGGTGGCGGCGCACGCCTTGACAACTCCCATGATCACCCCGGTATTCAAGGAATCACGCGGTGCCAAATTGCAGGTGATTGGGCTGCTGGCCAAGAAAGCACGTGGCAAGATGGCGCGCTACCTGATCAAAAATCGCTTGTGCAGGGTGGAACAGTTGCGCTCTTTTAACGAAGATGGCTACTGTTTTCGCTCTGATCTATCCGATGATAATCACCTGGTTTTTGTACGTTAGTCGATGATTGGGTTGAGAGGAGGCCCATAAACCATGCAGTCCAGCCAATCCATGCCACCAAGCCAGGCCGTTTCGGAACAAGCTACTTTTGCCGGAGGCTGTTTTTGGTGTGTTGCTGCTTGTTTTGACGGTGTCCATGGGGTGTTAAAAACCGTCTCTGGTTACGCCGGTGGTCATGTTGCCTCACCCAGCTACGAGCAAGTCTGTTCAGGCCATACTGGCCATACCGAGGTGGTGCAGGTGACCTTTGATCCCAACCTCGTTTCTTATACCGAGCTGCTGGAGCGCTATTGGCGCAATATCGACCCCACCACTGTTGATCAACAATTTTGCGATAAAGGTAGCCAGTATCGCACCGCCATCTTCTGGCATGATGATCACCAGCGACAACTGGCCGAGGCATCGCGGTTGACGGCGCAACAACAGATCGCCGCACCGATTGTCACCCAAATCGTGCCTTTAGAACAATTTTGGCCTGCCGAGGCGTATCACCAAGATTATCACCAGAAAAACCCGCTGCGCTACCAGCTCTATCACCAAGCCTCTGGTCGTAAACAGCGTTTGCAACAGCTTTGGAGCCTCCCATTTAGGGCGGGACAGCCTTCAGGACCCCCTCACCCCCCGACCCCCTCTCCCACAGGTGGAGAGGGGGAGCATGTAGTAGGAGAGGGAAGGATGAGGGGTGCGAAATATGAGTGATCAGCCATCGTGTGCCTTAACCGAAGATCAACGCCACATCCTGCGGCAGCAGGGAACGGAAGCACCGTTTACCAGTCCGTTAAACGCGGAAAAGCGTCTTGGTCGCTACCTGTGTGCCGGTTGTGGGCTCGAACTGTTCCATTCTACCATGAAGTATAATAGCGGTACCGGTTGGCCCAGCTTTTTCGCGGCTGTGGCGGGCCATATTGCCACTCAGCCCGACCATAAGCATGGCATGATACGCACCGAATATCATTGCGCCCAGTGTGGCGGCCATCAGGGTCATCTTTTTGATGATGGCCCGGCCCCTACCGGACAACGCTATTGCAACAACGGCTTGGCACTGCGTTTCGTACCAGATACAGAACCAACTCCCGTATGACAATGAAATTCGATGGTAGCATGGGCGTTATTTACCGTTTCGGCCAGTCCTTTATCCCTGGGGCGATGCCCCAGGAGACAGGAGCACCCGGAGGAGACGTCAATTCGCCTATTCCGAATCTTCTTACCGCAACACGGTTGGCCGAAACAATGAACAATGCCGGCAGCCCGAAACAACGGGGCTCAGCCCTGATGATCACCATCACCCTGATTGTCATCGGTAGTGCCCTAGCCTCGGCGCTGGCCAACATCATGGCCAATTCGGCGGTGACCACCCGCAACAACCAAGCGGGTATGGAAGCGTTGTTTTTGGCTGAGTCGGGTCTGGAGGCTGCCCGGTTCAGGTTGGCCCAATCTGGCCGCAACGCTGCCAGCTCTGCTACTGTGGGTATTGCCCGTGAGGCGTGTGGTCACAAGTCCAGCAACAACCTCCCCATCGGCGCCACCACTGCTGTAGGACGTGGCGAGTATGCCGCCACCATTACCTACGTTGCTGGTACCACGACGGTACGACCCACCCTGACGCTGAGCAGCAGTGGCTACTTTCCATCCCTGGCTAGTCCGCGTGGACAACGCAACCTGTTGTGGCGAGAGGTGCGATGTACCTCCAGTTATGCCCCTATCTACTCCGCTGTTAATAGTTTATCATCGGTTGCGAGTTCCTACATCAAGATCAACACTCGCAATAAAACGCGTGATACCAATGAGGATTGTGGGGCCACCACACCCGGTTGTAATGCTGTTGATGAGAATGCCATCAACATTGACGCCAACTACACCTTTCCAGCCTTCCCAGCCTTTGCCGATTTTGCCAAGCTGCAGGCTAATTTTCCATCACGCTGGGTGAGTACGACTACGACAAGTTCTAATCTTACCGTCAATGACAGTACTACAAAAAACTATGGTATAATTAATTTTAATGGAAGCTCTAAGACACTAACATTTGCCGGAACACCTCCCGTCCCGACTTGTACCGGTTATTGTGATCCAACCAGGACCTGCATCGGTGGTACGGGTAGCTGTCCGGCACCGCTACAATTCAACATCCAACAACTGAATATCGGTGGCTCCAACGCCACCATCACCATGGCCCCCGGGGATTATTTTATTGAGTCGTTGTGGGTTAAATCTGGTAAAAAGACGCCCAAGTTTAATATCGCTTCCGGCTACAGTGATGCTTATTCTGTCAATCTGCACATTCGTTATTCGTATGTTCAAGACGATACGGAGATCAATTACAGTGCCACTACCCCCAAGCCCAGCCGCTTTACCTTATGGTATTATGGCAATTACACCGGTACCTGCACCGGTAGCTGCACCGCTCTGACCTGTGTGGGAGGAACCGGTACTTGCTTACCCAACGGCAGCAGTAATTGCAGCAGCGGTAACTGTGACTACCTGTGCCAGGGTGGGGTCGGTACCTGCCCCGTACCAATGATGCCACCCTGGTTCGACGATACTTATCAGCTCAGATGGACCGACCCGATCAAGATCAATGGCGTTATTTTGGGACAAGCCAATACCAATGCCCTGATCTCGTCCGGTTCTTATACCCTTAATGGGGGTCTCCTGACCCAAGGCACACTCTCGATCATCAACCCCATTGCAGTGACTTATGTGGATCCGACGGTTTCGGGGGGAGATTCTGCGATCATGGCCGTCAAAAGAAAGATGGACAATGGCAGCCAGGTAGCCCCCCTGAACATGTCACGCGGACAATGGCGGGAGAATTTCAATTGATACTGGGCAGCGGCCTCTGCAGACCTCACCCCCTTAATGTCCCCCTCTCCATGAATGGCGAGGGGGAGAGGAGAGGGGTTGGGGGTGAGGTTTCATGAAAGGGGATTTAGGGTGAGGGCTGCACAAAGTGGCCGAAACGGTGAACAGGGCAGCGGCCCCTTATGGCTGGGTTTGGTGTTATGTTTGTTGTTGCTAGGTTGCAGCGCTGGCCCGGATTGGCGCACCGCCAGTCGTGCCTCAGCTGGGATAGCACCCGATCCAGCGGTGACGCCGGAAGCGGTGGTGCTGGTATATGGGGCCAAGGCTTGGGGATGGCGTGGCTGGTTGGCCATTCACACCTGGATCGCTACCAAACGGAGCCATGAGCCCAGTTATACCGTTTACGAGGTTATCGGTTGGCGGCAACGGCGGGGGCTGCCGGCGATACGCATTGAACAAGATTTGCCGGATCGCTTCTGGTACGGCGAACCTCCCCAGCTGCTACGTGAACATCGTGGCGAGGGAGTGGATCGGTTGGTCCAGGCGGTCGATCAGGCAGCACGTTCTTACCCGTGGCCGGACACTTATCACGCTTTTCCGGGGCCGAATAGCAATACTTTTACCGCCTGGGTGGCCAAGCAGGTGCCCGAATTAGACCTGCAATTACCTTGGTCAGCCATTGGTAGCGGTTATCAGGAATGATCCATGACAGTTGATAAAGGTTGAACATGATGAAAAGCTATCGCAAAGAGTTGTTAATGCAGTTGCCCGAACGGATGGGGTTTTTTAACATTACCCCCCAGGTGGAGGCCTGCTTGCGCGAAAGCGGTATCCGTGACGGGTTATTGTTGTGCAACTCAATGCACATTACCTCGTCAGTCTTTATTAACGATAACGAGCGCGGTTTACATCACGACTATGGGCAATGGTTGGAACGTTTGGCGCCACACGCCCCCGTCCACCAATACCGCCACAACGACACCGGTGAGGATAATGCCGATGCCCATATGAAACGGCAAATCATGGGCCGCGAGGTGGTGGTAGCGGTGACCAACGGTAAGTTAGACTTTGGCACCTGGGAGCAGATTTTTTACGGCGAGTTCGATGGTCGTCGTCAAAAACGGGTATTGGTCAAAATTATTGGTGAGTAACACTCTGACGCTAACCACGCTGCGTCTTCTGACCACCCAATCGCTGTCTATCCCCCTGTCTACCGTTTGGTATCTTTCCGAGCTGGGCGAATACCGCGGTAGGCAAGAGATGTACACGCATCAAGCCCCCCAACGGTTGAATGCGTTACGCGAACATGCGTTGATTGAAAGCAGCGTCTCCTCCGCCATTGCTCACACTGGCAGCATTCAACCTGGACTTTCTCTGCATTCACCCTTTTCGTGATGGTAATGGTCGCGTATCCCGTCTGCTTTGGCTGCTGCAAAGTTACCAACTCGGTTACGAAGTGGGTTGCTACGTCAGTTTGGAGCGTCTGGTCGAACAGAACAAAGATCGTTACTACACAACGTTAGAGCAAAGCTCACCAGGGTGGCACCAAGGGCAGCACGATCCTTGGCCTTACCTGAACTACGTATTGTCGATCATGAAAACAGCTTATCAGGAGTTCAGCGAGCGGGTAGGCGACATAAAGGCACCACGTGGTTCAAAACGTGCCCGAGTGTTGGCCAGCATAACGCGTCTTGGCGCCGAGTCCGACCGTGGTTTCACCATCAACGAGATTGAGAGGAACTGCCCAGACATTAGCCGCGACATGATACGCCACGTCTTACGTGAACAACAGACTGCTGGCGTGGTGGTATGCCATGGTCGTGGTCCAGCGGCACAGTGGCAGAAGAGGGGGTAATTACCCTTTAGTGGGGGTAATAGTGAGGGTAATAATGCCGCCAGTGGTACCACTACAGTCCCATGCTTTTCATCCGTCGCCATAAGGTGCTGCGACTAATCCCTAACTCGGTAGCAGTGGCTTGTATCTGCCAACGCGATGCTTCCAAAGCAGCTAAAATGGCCTCACGGTCCGGCCCGGTACCGGCAGGATGGCCGCTCCGCAGGGGACGTCCACGATGATCGGCAGTAGGGGTTGCAACACTCTGTCCCAATGTGGGACGGGCTGCTGCTGCGCGTACCCGGAAATCGTTGGGCAGATCCAGCAAGATCAGGAGGGGCTTCTGCGCCACAACCATGGCATGTTCCAGTGTGTGCTCCAGCTCCCGTATATTGCCCGGCCAGTCATATTCCATCAAAGCGGCCATCACCTCACCACTTACCCCTTTGACAGAACGGTTCATGCGGGTATTAAATCTGGTCAGAAAGTGATCGACCAGCATCGGCAGATCGGTTCTGTGTTCCCGTAACGGCGGCAGATGAACCTCCACCACTTTAATCCGATAGTATAAATCTTCGCGAAAAAGTCCGTCGTGGACCAATTTTAACAGGTTTTGATGCGTGGCGGTCACCACCCTCACATCGACGTGGATGGGGCGATTATCGCCGACGGCTTCAAAGACCTGTTCCTGCAATACTCGCAGCAGCCTCACCTGCATGGCCAGGGAGAGGTCGCCAATCTCATCCAGGAAGATGGTGCCGCCATCGGCCAGTTTGAACCGGCCTGGTTTGTCGCGAATGGCATTGGTGAAAGCTCCCCGTACATGACCAAACAACTCACTTTCCAACAGCCCGTCAGGCAAAGCACCACAATTGACGGCCACAAAAGAGCGGTGATGTCGGGTGCTGGTGGTGTGTAGTGAGCGGGCCACTAGCTCCTTACCGGTACCGGTTTCTCCGGTGATCAGGACGGTCGAATTAAACTCCGCCAACTGTTCGATCAGTGTGTAGATCTCCTGCATAGGCTGACTGGATCCCACCAATCCATGCCAACCCTGCCTAGTTTTGGTTTCCCGTTCCAGCATCGCCAACCGGCTTTCATCTCGCACGATCAGGATCACACCATAGCTGTTGTGGAGCGGATCGTGAAAGAGTGATGCGGTGCAGCTCAGAATTTTCTCCTTGCCATCGTCATCCATAACAATCCTGCGCACCGTACGGTTGCCCTCGCCACGCTGCCGCGCTTGTTGCAGCAGCGGTTCCAGCATGGGGAATATCCAGGCGACCTGATCCTGCAAGGGTTGGTTGATAGACGATGGTGACAAACGGAGTAATTGAGCGGCCGCATGATTGATCTGGATGATGCACCAAGTATGATCCAGGGCAATGATGGCATCATCTACGCCCTGAAAAACAGCTTCCAGGCGGTTCCTTAACATCTCGCGTTCCTGTTCAAAACGTCTGTGCTCCATGGCCAGATCAGCTATGTGGGCCAGTTTGGAGGGTATGACCGGTTTGATCAGGTAGTCAAAAGCGCCTGCCCGCAGGGCTGATTGCACCGTTGCGACATCGGGAAATCCGGTCAGAAGAATGGTATGGGTGCGGGGATGATTTTTTCTGACCTCGGTCAGTAGTTGCAGTCCGGAGCCATCCGGCAACAGCAGATCGGAAATAACCAGGTCATAGTTCCGCTGTTGCAGCGCCTCCATGGCCTGTTGCAGAGAATCGGCTGCGGTGATGTCATAGCCGGGTCTGGACATGACATGCACAACCATCTCCGACGTGGAACAATCATCATCGACAACCAGTATATTGGCGCTCATGGACGACCTCCTGTTTCAAAATAAATTTGAATGACTTTGTGTCATGCTACCATACGTTTCTTGTTTTGAAACTTGTAAAAAGATCCAATAAATAAAATAAACTAAATTTCATTAAAATTATGAGGCTATTAAATTTAATTATACAAGAGAGACAGCGGCCATTATCAAATATAATCTATTGATTGTATTTGATAAATAATTGAAATATATGGATCGGTCCGTTGCGATATCTGCTGATTACCGGTGACAGAACTAATCCTGTCTAGCAGGTGGCACGCTTGATGCCGTACTGATACCAATATGTAATCTTTTTGTATGATGTCAGCGGCACTCCGAAAATGCTGAAAAATGGCAATTTGAAAATGCGCATCAG
>JADGCM010000033.1 GCA_015228995.1 Magnetococcales bacterium | reverse complement strand
AAAGCGGATGTGGTGATTACCAATCCGACCCACGTAGCGGTAGCCCTTCGTTATGTCCCGGGGGAGATGAGTGCGCCGACGTTGGTTGCCAAAGGGGCTGGATTTGTCGCCGAACGCATTCGTGAAGTGGCACGTGAACATGCGGTGCCATTGGTTTCTAATCCTCCATTAGCGCGGACGCTTTACCGTGACGTTGATCTAAACCGCATGGTGCCGCCGGATCTATTTAAGGCTGTTGCCGAGGTGTTGGCCTACGTGTTCAGCCTCAAAGGGCATCGCCCCTTGGCGGCGAGTAAGCGATGACAGCGATGCAGCAAGCGCTGCGTTTATTGGCGCGGCGTGCCTATGCTGAACAGGAACTGCGTCAGCGGCTGTTGCGTGGGGGCGGCTTGAATCATAACGACGTTGACCAAGCCATTGCTAAGTGTTATGACTTGGGTTACTTGGATGATCAGCATTTTGCACAGGAGCGGATACGGCATCGTTTCGATCAAGGTTATGGCCCAGCTTACCTGCGGGCTGAGCTGCGCCAGTGTGGGGTAGCGGAGGAGATTGTGACTCAGGCGTTACAGCAGCAATTAGAGCAGTCCCCGGCTGTTGTCGTAGCGCGTGCGGTGTGGCAGCGTCGTCCGGATGTGCGTGACCCAATGTCAGGACAGTCATTGCGTCGTGAGGATGCTCGGAAACATTATACTTTTTTACGTCGGCGCGGTTTTGACCACGATACCGTTTGCCAAGTGCTGCAAACAAATAGCGATAGAGATGACTTTGAGGGTATTGACCATGAATGCGAGTGAAGTTCGTCAGCAATTTATCCAGTTTTTCCAGCGCAATGGCCATTACCATGAAAATTCTTCGTCATTGATTCCGCGCAACGATCCGACGTTACTCTTCACCAACGCAGGGATGGTTCAATTCAAGAATTTATTTTTGGGTGGGGAGCAGCGGCCAGAAAAACGGATGGTAACGGTGCAGAAATGTGTCCGTGCTGGCGGTAAACACAACGATCTGGAAAACGTTGGTCGCACGGCGCGGCACCATACTTTCTTTGAGATGTTGGGCAATTTTTCCTTCGGCGATTACTTCAAAGAAGCAGCGATTGTGATGGCGTGGCAGTTTGTTACCGAGGTATTGGCATTACCAGTGGAGCGGCTGTGGGTGACTGTCTATGCGGAGGATGATGAGGCCTATCGTATCTGGCGCCACAAAGTGATGATCCCGAGTGACAAGCTGGTACGTATTGCTAGCCATGATAATTTTTGGTCGATGGGCGAAACAGGGCCGTGCGGTCCCTGCTCGGAGATTTTCTATGATTTTGGTCCCTCCGTGGCGGGTGGCCCGCCGGGCAGCGATCAAGCCGATGGGGATCGGTTCGTTGAGATATGGAACTTGGTTTTCATGCAGTATGATCGCGATGTGAATGGGCAGCTGACGCCGTTGCCCAATCCCTGTATCGATACCGGGGCTGGTTTGGAGCGGATTGCCGCCATTACCCAGGGCAAGACCAGTAACTTTGAAACCGACTTGTTCCAGCCGATTATAGCTGCGACAGCGGCATTGGCGGCACTTGACCCCCAAGCGGCCCAGCAGCAGCCCCAGCAACGTGTTTCGTTACAGGTGATTGCCGATCATTTGCGGGCCACCAGTTTTCTAATTGCGGACGGGGTGTTGCCTTCGAACGAAGGCCGGGGTTATGTGTTGCGGCGCATTATGCGCCGCGCCATGCGGCATGGTCGGTTACTGGGTCTTGAGGAGCCATTTTTTTATCGACTGGTGCCCACCTTGGAGGCGGTTATGGGCGAGGCCTATCCGGAGCTGTCTGCCAGCCGTAGTACCATCGCGATGGTGATCGAATCCGAGGAAAAGCGGTTTGCGGCAACGCTTGGTTCTGGGTTGCGGTTGTTGGATGAGCAGATGGCACGGCTCTCCCCTGGGGGGGTACTGGAGGGGAGCACGCTGTTTACCCTGTACGATACTTTCGGGTTCCCAGTTGATCTAACGGAGGACATTGCCCGTGATCGCCAAATCCAGATTGACCGGGCTGGTTTTGAGCGTTGCATGGCCGAACAGCGGGCACGGGCTCGGGCGGCATGGGTTGGCTCTGGGGACCAGAAAATAGCGGCTGTTTATCACCAGTTACTGGATGAGGGTTGTTCAGCGACCGAGTTTCTTGGCTATGTGACCGAACAGGCGCGCGGACAAGTGGTGGCTTTATTGGATCACACCGGCTGTCGGGTAGACCGGCTCGCATCTGGAGAGTCTGGGACGGTGTTGGTCAATCAAACTCCTTTTTATGGCGAGTCGGGTGGCCAAGTGGGGGATAGCGGCATCATGCGTTGGGATGGGGGATCTTTCGAGGTCCAAGATAGCCAAAAACCGACTCCGGAGCTGATCGCCCATCGTGGTCGAGTGGTTCAAGGGCAGATGGTGCCACAAATGACGCTGACGCTTGAGGTCGATACGGGACGCCGGGCAGCGGTTCGTTGGCATCATTCAGCGACGCATTTGTTGCAATATGCCCTGCGGCAACAACTGGGGGATCATGTTAAGCAGGCGGGTTCTCTGGTCAGTGCCGATCGCCTGCGGCTTGATTTCTCCCATTTTACCGCACTAACAGAGACTGAAATCGCACGGATTGAAGACGAAGTGAACGCGATGATCGGTAACAACGAAGCCCAGCAGACCCTACTGATGACACCAGAACAGGCGATTGCGTCCGGGGCGATGGCTCTATTTGGGGAAAAATATGGTAGTGAGGTGCGGGTGGTCCGTTTGGGCCCCAGCCTTGAACTATGTGGTGGGACTCATGTCAAAAGAACAGGGGACATTGGCCTCTTCCGCATTACCAATGAGAGTTCTGTTGCTGCGGGCGTACGGCGTATTGAGGCAGTCTGTGGGACAGTAGCGCGGCGTTCCTTCCAGAGAGATGCCCAGACTTTACGACAAGTGGCGGAGCGGATGAGATTGGTGCCATCGCAGATTCTGGATGGTATCGAGAAGCTGATGGGGCGCCAGAAAGAGTTGGAGTCGGCTGTTGAGCGGGCCAGGGCGGATATATTAGCCCAGCAGGTGGAGCAATTACGGCAGCAGTTGCTCGTTGTTGCGGGGGTGCCACTGTTGGCTGCTACCGTAGCGGGGGTGGACATCAAAGGGTTGCGTGATTTACTCGACCGCTTGAAAGATCGCCTCTCTTCAGCGGTGATGGTGTTGGCAGCTGTTGAGAAGGATAAAGTGGTGCTGATCGCTGGTGTGACGGCCGATCTGCTGTCCGACCAGTCGCGGCGCTTACACGCTGGTGATTTAGTCCGCTTCGTCTCGGAACAGGTGGGGGGTAAAGGGGGCGGGCGAGCGGATATGGCTCAGGGTGGTGGCACCCGCCCCGAGCAATTATCGGTGGCTTTGGCAGCGGTGCCCGGCTGGATTCAAAAAATGGTTCAGGAGCATGGGTAAGGAGTACAGACAGATGGGACGAACTCCCAAGGTTATTCGTGACGCGAGCGGGCGCTGTTGTTGTCCCCATTGCCAGCAGGTGTTGCTGCGTTGGGCGGCAGCGCAACATGATTTTGAGGATGGCCTTGGCTTCGGCGTCCTGGAGATGTTGGTCTGTTTCAACAACCAGTGTCCGATGTACGTAAAGGGCTGGAACAGTCTATTTGAAAATTATGGCCGTATTGGTTCAGTACGCTACTATTACAGTCCGGACGACGGCGATGAAGGGGTATTGCCAATCGCCCACGGGGATGCCTTACGCGGCGATATAGTGGGCGAGCAGTCGCCTCAGTAACGCCTCTCCTGGCGCAATTTGCGTATTTGGGCTAACTCCGATGGCAGGGTGTCTCGTTCCAGGCTGGCGCTGGGCAGCGTTTTCTCAGCCTCACGGTAGTGCCAAAGCGAGGCGTCTAAATCCATGGTCAACCGGGCATAGCGGGCCAAGGCTAGGTGGCTGCTGCCGATGTGACCCAGCTGTTGTTCAACTTGACCCAACAGGTAAAACGCGCGCGCGTCTTCTTGGTCGTCAATGGTTAATTGGCGCAAAATGCCGCTAGCGGCTGGGTATTGCTTGCGCTCATTGAGGGCACGGGCCAGATGGTAGCGGAGATCACTCTGCTCCGGGCGTTGTTGCAATGCCGAACGCAGATCGGTTTCTGCTGGCGATAATTGTCCCCGTTCTAAACGGGTGAGGGCCCGTTCCCGTAGCAGCCAAACATCTTGTGGTTGCTGTTGTAACAGCCGGCTGAACAGCTGCTCGGCACGTTCCAGCTCGCCAGCGTAACGCAGAGCCAAGGCCAATGCGTAACGTGCCACAAAAAGAGATTTGTCGTCGGTGATGGCAGGGAGCTTTTGTTCTAGTTGGAGGGCCAACTGTTGCGGATCGGTGGCTTGAATCGCCTCTAATTTAGCCTGGACACGGGCTAACCATTGCTGGTTTTGCTGCTGTGATCCGCTGGCCTCGTGGTCAGTGGTGGGGCGCTGTTGCTGTGCCATGTCGCGTAATTCAATCACACGCTGCGAATTGAGGGGATGGGTCAGCAGATAGGGGGCAGGCAGCACCGCCAGCCGCTGTTCGCGGTTGAGCCGTTCCATAAAATGAATCATGCCGTCACTGCCGATATGGGCACGGCTCAGATAGTGGACAGCGAGTTGGTCGGCCTGATGCTCTTTTTGGCGCATGGTGTCGAGCAGGGTGCTCTGACCAGCGGCGGAGCTCCCCATCAGAGTGGCGCCAATGATTTGGCCGTCTTTGGCAGCAACCCCAGCGGCAATGCCGGCCGCCATGGTGATCAGGGTGCGCACCGAGATGTTCCCCGCCGCTTCCTGTAGTTGGATAGCGTGCCCGGCCGCCAAATGGCCCAGTTCATGCGCTAAGACGCCGGATAATTCCCCTGGATCGCGGGCGCTTTCAATCAGACCGCTATGAAAAACAATGTGGTGATTAGGCAGGGCGAAAGCATTGATCGCCCGTGCCAAGATGATATGAAACTGCACCGGTCGTTGCGGAGCGAGGCCAGCGGCTTCGATTAAGGGGCGACCCAGCTGGTTGAGAAGTTCGGTCGATTCTGGATCGTTGAGGAGATGAACTTCCGCCGCTCCACCTTGCGGCTTATCTTTTGCCAGCAGCGGCGAGGAAGCCGTACTTGTGGCGACAGCTACGGAGACGGCTAACGCTATTGTTGGTATCAGGCGAGATTTTTGCATGGTTCCCCCTCTATCGACTCGTACCACAAGTATAGCATAAGCAGGCAATGGGTGTGAACGCCAATCATCGGTTTTCTCGTCTGGTAGATATTCGACGGATTCGTGAAGAGAGCCGCGCTGCGTCACTGGCCCAAGCGATGACGAAGCTGAGTGAGTTGCAGCAGCAGTTGCTGTCGTTGCAACAGGAAACGCTGGCGGCGCAGCAGGAGGCGCGTCAGTCCCTGATGGCAGAGGGGCAACGCCTATCGCCGTCATTATATGAAAATTATTATAAAGGGCAGCAGTGGCGGGAGCAGCGACTGTGCCGTTTTATTGACACGGCCCAACAAACAGTGGAACGAAACCGCGATTTATGGCTTGAGGCCCGCAAGCTGTTGCAACAGGTGGAGCGTTTGGCTGAGGATGCGCAACTGGTGCGTGAGCAGACGTTACGGTTGCAGCAATTGAAGGAGATGGATCAGGTCGGGATTACCCGTTATTACCAGAAGGACCGTTAAATGAAGGAATCGGCGTTGTTGATGAATAGCCGCGTAGCATGGCTGATTGGTTTGTTGGTTATGGTAGGAGTGCTCGGTAGCTGGGTCGATGTCAGGGCTGCGGATAATGCGATCAAAGATCCGATGCAGTTGCTTGAATCATTGGAGAGGCGGCGTGTCGAATTGGATGGGCGCAATAAAGTCCTTGATCGCCGCGAACAGGAGTTAAAGCAACTGGAGGAACGCCTCAATAAACGGGTGGAAGCGTTGCAGTCGTTGCGGGAATTGATTCAAAAAGACATGAGCGATGAGAAGAACATTGATGATAGTAATATCAAGCGATTAGCAAAAATCTTCTCCAGTATGAAACCGCAAGAGGCGGCACAGCGACTCATGGCGCTGGATCACAAGATGGCGGTGCGGGTATTAAAGACCATGCGCGAGAAATCAGCGGCCAAGGTACTGGGCAAAATGGAGTCGCAGCAGGCGACCTCGCTGTCTGAAGATGTCGGGTTATCGTTGGCAGAGCGCCGCCGCCGTCAGGAATCGGAAGGCAAGATGTAACGGCCTTAACTCGGCATCGCCAAGGTCGGTGCACGGCTGGCTGCCACAGTGTAGAACACGACGTCATCGTAGCGACTCAGCCCCCCCGTGTCGGTCGCGGTGACGCGAATGGTGTAGTCTTTGCTGCCAGCCGGAGCGGTGCCGGAAAAGAGACGAGTTGCATTGTTAAATTTGAGCCACGATGGCAGGGAACTCCCACTACTCAACTTTGCAGAGTAGCTTAGGGTATTCCCTTCTGGATCAGAAAAAGTGCCCGCTGGGACGATGTAGGTCAGTGCTTGTCCTTCAATCCAGTTTTGGTCCTGCATGGCGGAAGCGACAACCGGCGCACGGTTGGCAGATACGGTATAGAATACGACATCGTCATAGGTGCTCAGTCCCCCCGCGTCTTTCGCTGTGACGCGAATGGTATAGTCGCCGCTGCCAACTGGAGCTTTGCCGGAGAAGACACGAGTGCTACTGTTAAATTTGAGCCACGATGGTAAGGAACTCCCACCACTCAACTTCGCAGAGTAGCTCAGGGTATTCCCGTCTGGGTCAGAAAAGGTGCCCGCTGGGACGGTGTAGGTCAGTGACTGTCCTTCAATCCAGTTTTGGTCCTGCATGGCGGAAGCGACAATTGGTGGCCGATTGGTGGGGGCCGCTGGGGTGTAGAATACGACATCGTCATAGGTGCTCAGTCCACCCGTGTCTTTTGCCGTAACGCGAATAGTGTAGTCGCCGCTGCCAGCCGGAGCGGTGCCGGAGAAGACGCGAGTGCTACTGTTAAATTTGAGCCATGATGGTAGGGAACTCCCACTACTCAACTTCGCAGAGTAGCTCAGGGCTTTGTTTTCTGGATCAACAAAGGTGCCCGCTGGGACGGTGTACGTTAATGATTGCTTTTCATTCCAGTTCAGATCGGACATGGCGGAAGCCACGTATGGTGGGAGGTTACCAGTTCCACCTATAGTCGGTGAAAATTTGCTTACTTGAAAGGGCAGATCCCACGAGGCATAGTTATAATAATCTCCCCACTTACCATCTGTTATGGTGCGTTTAGCAAGATTGATGGTACCACTCATCGCGAACGGGAAAAGCACCCCGAAGCCTGTCACAAGAGCAACAGCATTGAGTTCTCTTGCCGCGAAGGAACCATCATCTGCCACGGATCCGTTGTTTAACGTAAACGTTTCTCCATTGTAAGAGGCGAAACCACTAATACCACCCGATGTGTCTACGGTAAATTCCCATACACCGTTAGCAGCTCCAGATAAAGTACCAGAATATTTACCAGCATAATTAGCAATTGCCATAACAGCCACCTTTTCTTAACGTGTTAAAAGTGTGTTAGCTCAGCGTGATTTGGAGATTTCGGCAGTTTCCATTAGCTACTGATAGCTACTGAGATCCTGAACTAACATGGGGACTCTGTCCCCACACCCCTGGGATTTTCCGCTAACTGGGCATTAGATATCCTCCCGTTCGTCCAATTGAATTTCCCCCTTGGGGCCTAATAAACTCTTAACTGAGAATGGGGCCTATTGTCAAGGCGATATTGAGCAAGTCGGCATTTTCAGCCGCTTCTTAACTTATTTTTGCTGGATTGATGGTAATTTTTCAGCAAAGTCAGTTGATGATTGGGTCGATCTATAGGCATAGGAAGAGACGATCTCGACCGGATTGGTCTCCTTAAAAATCAAAATTAGATGTGATTCAATGCTGGAAAGGGGGCGCAAAATGGTGGACTCTGTCTATGCAATGGCAGCTTCCATTCGCTATAACACGACGGCTGTTGCTAGCTACGCCAGAACAAGAAGGAGCGGTGCGCTGGCACCGGATCATGACGAGAGCTCCAATCAGTGGGAGAGCGCCTTTACGCTTGACCTGCCGGAATCTGTTGGTAGAGCGATCCGCAAGTTGGTGGACCAGACTTTAGAAGCGCTGCCACCTAACATCGACCGAAAACGGCCAAGTGGCGGAAATTACCCACCACCAGCGGATGTGAGATACCCTTTGGACACCGGACAAAGCAGATTGGAGCTATATGCTTAAAGCAACTGAACGACCTTCATGAAGCCCTTACCCAGCTCACGGCTGCGGGGGGCTTCATGTGCGCTAGGTCAGGCGGGGGCGTCATCATGGGTGGTTCCATGGTGAGGGTCCACCTTTGCCCGTAAGATGTGGCTGGGGTGGAAGGAGACGACGTCGCGCTGCGAGATCTCGACCTCCTGCATGGTCCTTGGGTTTCGACCCAGTCGTGACCCTTTTTTGCGTGTTGAGAAGTTGCCGAATCCGGCTAATTTGACCTCTTCGTGTTGTTCCAATTGCTCGCGGATGATTTCGAAGAAGGTCTCGACGATCTGCATAGCATTCCGCCTGGGAACGCCGGTTTTTTTGTGCAATGTTTCAACGATGTCCGACTTGGTCATAACGATCTCCCCGTCAGCTAAAAATAGGCGATTGTATTGATGTAGAGGATGATCTGCCAGATTTGTTGGCTGGCGAGTACATCTTTGAAGGGCGGCATCGGCGAGTGGACGGGGACGCCACCTTCTGAAATAGTCCAGTATAGGTAGCTGTCTCGGTCCGACGGAAATACCCCCTGAGCTGCACGCGGCAACTGCGCCGGTTCTACGGCCAACCGCTCTCCCTCTATCCCCTTGCCAACACCGCCAAAGCCGTGGCAGCTGGCACAGTAACCGTCGAATAGGCGTTGCCCCTGGTCTTGTTGTTCCCGGCTAGAGGTCAGCGGGTTCTGCATCCCGACGTAATCGCCGGGCAGTTGCTTCTGAAAATAATTCACCCGAGACAGATGAGGCGATTCTCCTGTTGCTGGCGCTGTCGGCGCTGCCGGCACGGAAGGGATTGGCAGCAACAGCAGGGTGATCACCAATAATGGCCATCTAACGGAAATTTTATTCATGACCTCAAACCTGAAAAACATCCCAAATGTCGTTAGTTACAGACTAGTCATGTCTCGTGTGATATATTAAACGCATACGCGGAGTTGTGTCAATCAATCTCTATGAGTCTACTCTATAAAATTTGTGGAAAGTAGGAGACAAGTAGCATGAATCGTACAGAAGAGTTGTTTGACCGAGCCCAGAGGAGTATCCCCGGCGGTGTCAATAGTCCGGTGCGAGCTTTCAAGGCTGTGGGCGGGACCCCGCCCTTTATTGCCCATGCTCAAGGTCCTTACGTAACCGATGTCGATGGCAAGCGTTATATCGACTATGTGGCATCGTGGGGGCCGATGATTGCTGGCCATGCGCATCCACAGGTGGTGGCTGCGATACAACAGGCGGCCAGTCGTGGTACATCGTTCGGTGCTCCCACTGAGGCAGAGGTGGAGCTAGCGGAGCAGATTATTCAACTCGTGCCTTCCATTGAGATGGTCCGGTTGGTTAATTCTGGTACGGAAGCGACCATGAGTGCCTTGCGTCTGGCGCGGGCGGTTACTGGGCGCGATGCGATTGTCAAATTTCAGGGCTGTTACCATGGTCATGGCGATAGTCTGTTAGTGGCGGCGGGATCGGGGGCGGCCACTTTTGGGGTCCCCTCCTCGCCTGGGGTGACGGTCGGGACGGCACGTGATACCTTGACATTGCCCTATAACGATTTGGCCGCCGTGGAGCGGTTGTTTGAGCAACATCCCCACCAGATTGCCGCTGTAATCGTTGAACCGGTAGCGGGTAATATGGGCTGTGTGCTGCCGCAGCCTGGCTTTCTGGCTGGGTTGAGGCGGCTGTGCTCGCAATATGGTAGCCTATTGATTTTTGACGAGGTGATGACTGGCTTTCGGGTCGCCTTGGCGGGTGCTCAGGGACTCTATGGGGTTACCCCGGACCTGACCACGTTAGGCAAGGTGATTGGTGGTGGCTTGCCGATGGGTGCTTATGGCGGTAGGCGCGATTTAATGGAGCAGATGGCTCCGGCTGGGCCGGTTTATCAGGCGGGGACACTATCGGGGAATCCATTAGCGACAGCGGCCGGTTTAGCGATGTTGCAGATCATTACCGAGGTGGGATTTTTCGAGCGGCTGGAGGCACACACCCAGCAGTTGTTAGAGGGGATTGGTGCGGTGCTGCGGCAACACGGCATCGCTCATCAGAGCTACGGTGTCGGCTCAATGTTTGGACTTTTTTTCACCGAGCGTACGACAATTACCAATATGGACGATGCGACCGCATGTGACGGAGCACGTTTCAATCGTTGGTTCCATGCCATGCTGGAGGAGGGGGTCTATCTGGCCCCCAGTCGTTTTGAGGCGGGCTTTGTGTCGGCCTGTCATGACGCTGCAATCATTGAGGCAACGATCACAGCGACGCAACGAGCCGTTAAACGATTATAAACACACCGTTCGCCTCTTATTCGAAGCTACCTGCTCCTCTCCCCCTTGTGGGGGAGGGGTTCAGGGGGTGAGGGGGGAATGTAGGCTAATGGATAATCGGCCGCTGCTGCCCCATTTGCCGGATGGCTTCATCCACCATTTGGTTGGCGTCTGCTGCGGTGACGCTTTTCGCGAGCAGTTTCTCGGTGGCCAACAGGGCAATCTCAACGGCATGGGTTGCGATTTCCTGCATGGCGGCGCGTTTGCTCTGCTCAATTTCTTCCATGACCACTGCTTTTTTGCGGGCGCTCTCCTCTTCGAGGGTTTTTAAGGCGTTATCGCGATAGGCAATGGCCTCTCGCCTGGTCTCGTCCATGATCTGTGCCGCCGATTCTCTAGCCGTGCTAATGAGTCGGCGGTACTCCGCAAGTGCCTTGTCAGCGTCCACCCGAGACTGTTTGGCGCCGTTGATATCCTCTTGGATGCTCTTACTACGAGCATCCAAGATGTTACGGATGGCCGGAATGACATACTTGTTCAGCAGGGCGACCAGGATGAGAAACGAGACAATACTCCAAAATGTCTGCGAGCTAAAAGTAGAGGTGTCGAACTGTGGCAGACCAGAGGATGGCGGGTGTCCGTCCGTAGCACCACCGGTTGCGGCTTGGGCGATCGGGATGAGTAGAGCCTCGATCATGGCGTGATCAGCCTTTCCCCATGATGATGAAGGCGATGACCAAGCCGTAGAGGGCAATAGCTTCGACGAAAGCGGCACCAATCCAGAGATATTTAGAGACTTGGGATTCAGCACCCGGCTGTCTGGCAATGGCCTCAATGGTTTTGCCAAACACGAGGCCTAGGCCAACACCAGAACCGGCGAAACCAGCGGCCGCCAGCCCCATACCAATTAGGGATGCAGAGAGACTTTCCATAACACACTCCTCAAGCTAAAATTAAGACCGAATCAATCAATGCATGTGCAACGCATCGTTGATATAGACACAAGTTAGAATAGTGAAAATATAGGCTTGAATCAGCCCAATAAAAATCTCGACTCCGGTAAAGATGACGGTAAATCCGAACGGCAGCCAAGCACCAAACCAGGGCAAGGTAGCCGTGAAGAAGAACAGCACTGCCAACAAGGTGTGGCCAGCCGTCATATTGGCGAACAGGCGCACGGACAGGGAAACAGGCCTAGCTAGATAGGAAATGATTTCAATTGGCACCATCAGCGGCAGCAGCGCGATCGGCAATCCAGACGGGACAAAAAAATGGAGAAAATGGGCCCCGTGGCGGTAAAAGCCGAGTAGCGTCGAGAAGATAAACACCCCCATAGCAAAGGTCCCAGTGACGATGATCTGTGAGGTGGCCGTGAAGGAACCAGGGATCAATCCGGTCAAGTTACAAAACAAAATGGTAAAAAACAGGGTAAAAATGTAGGGAAAGAACTGCTTACCATCGTGGCCAATGGTCTCGTTGACGATATCGTCGATAAACTGAAAACCAGCCTCTGCTAGGCTCTGTGCCCGTCCTGGGACGATAGACGGCTGGCGCAGGGCAAAGCGAAAACAGAAGAAAGCCAACGCCATGGCGATCCACATCCACAGTACTGAATTAGAGATGGAAAGATCAATACCGAACAAGGAGATCGGTATAATTTTTATCACCTGGAAGTGGTGTAGAGGATCCATTTTAGGTGCCGAAGATGCCGCTGCATGGACGGCTGTGGTCGCGGCTGCTGTTGCAGTCAAGGCAAACATGATGGCTTTACTCCCCCTCTTCAACTGACGATTCTAATGGCACGCCGCAGCTACGGCATTGGCGGTATAGACGACGCAGCACGGTACATATTGCGAAACCCAGCGATAACTCCAAACAGGGAAAACAGGGCAATCATCCATGGCGTACTAGCGAAAAACCGATCCAGCATATAGCCAATGGCGACGCCGATCAGCACAGCGGTCACCAACTCCACCCCCAAACGCAGCGCTAAACTCATTCCAGAGTGGGGTTGCATGATGGTAATCTGTCCTCCTGTAGCTCCAGCGCATTCTTAATGTGGGCGACCCCACCGCCACTATTTAGCTGAAACAAGGGGGCAATGTCAACACCAAACCCGTTATTTTTTAATTTGTAAATTGAGCACATGGATTTTTTTGCGCAAGGTGTTGCGGTTGATCCCCAGCAGGTTGGCAGCGCGAAACTGATTTCCCCCCGTTTCACGCAATATTTTGGTCAGTAGCGGCCTTTCAACCTGTTGGATAATCTGGTCGTATAGCCCACGAGGGGCGTATTCAGTCTGATGGGTTGGGTTTAGATAAATATCAAGCATTTGATTAACGACCTGTTCTATCGAGCGCTGCGGTGTGGTTGGATGAGTCGTAGGGGCTGATTCCGATGGCGCAGGGGGAAGTTGTGTAGCGGACCACTGCTGTTCGGCAGTGGCGTTGGAAGCTGGTTCTGGCAAGGGGATTGCCTCTTCCTCAATCAGTTCGTCCGGTATGAGAACGGTGAGACGGTGGACTAAATTCTCCAATTCGCGCACGTTGCCGGGCCAGTCGTAGCGGATCAGGCGTTCTAAGGCCGCTGGGGTGAGTCGTTTCGCTGGTAACGACAGAGCTTGTGCCGATTTATCGAGGAAATAGTCGGCCAAGAGCGGAATGTCTTCTCGTCGGCAGCGCAAAGAGGGAACCGTCACTGGAATGACATTTAG
Source organism: Magnetococcales bacterium (assembly GCA_015228995.1). Classification (GTDB taxonomy): domain Bacteria; phylum Pseudomonadota; class Magnetococcia; order Magnetococcales; family JADGCH01; genus JADGCH01. Next base: position 829 of record JADGCM010000033.1, on the reverse strand, counting down.
CCGATAGAATAGGTCTTCACGAAAACGGCCATCGGTGATCGCTTTGCGCAGATCTTGATGGGTAGCGGTAATGATGCGGACGTCACTGCGAATGGTCTGCGTGCCGCCGACGCGGGTATAGGTGCCATCTTGCAAGACGCGTAGCAGTCGTGTCTGGGCCTCAATGGGCATATCGCCAATCTCATCAAGGAACAGGGTGCCACTGCGGGCTTGTTCAAAGTGGCCTGGGCGGCGGGCAATGGCGCCGGTGAAAGCCCCCTTTTCATGACCGAATAGCTCACTTTCGATCAAATTTCGTGGCAGAGCGGCCATGTTGATGGCGATAAAGGGGGCATGACGTCTTGGGCTATGGGCGTGGATGGCGTGGGCCACTAGCTCTTTGCCGGTGCCCGATTCGCCATGAATCAGCACCGTCACCTCGGAATTAGAGAGGCGGCCAATGGTGCGAAATAGATCCTGCATCGCACGCGAAGAGCCGATGATGCCGCCGAACCGTTCCATGGCCGCTGTTGCTGATTTTTGCTGGCTTACCGTACCGACCGACTCTAGGGCGCGGTGGACCAAGTCGACTAAATCGTTAATATCAAACGGCTTGGGCAGATATTCAAAGGCGCCGCGCTCAAAACTTTGTACAGCATGACGCAGGGTGCTTTGGGCGGTCATAACGATCACTGGCAGCAGTGGATAGCGTGATTTGATGGTTTGGAGCAGATCCAGCCCAGAACCAGATGGCATAATCACATCGGTAATCACCAAATCGGCTGGCTGCTGATCAAGATGCAGTAGCAGCTGGTGACTAGAGGCAAAGCAAAAGGCTTGGAAGCCAGCT
>JADGCM010000032.1 GCA_015228995.1 Magnetococcales bacterium | reverse complement strand
TGGAGCGGGCGGCCAAGCTCAACGATGCCCACGGGGGAGGATCATTGACGGCGCTGCCGATCATTGAAACCCAGGGTGGGGACGTCTCCGCCTACATCCCCACCAACGTTATTTCCATTACCGACGGCCAGATCTTCCTGGAGTCGGAGCTGTTCTACTCGGGTATGAGGCCCGCCATCTCGGTTGGTCTATCCGTTTCCCGGGTGGGTGGTTCGGCTCAGGTCAAAGCTACCAAACAGGTAGCTGGCTCGTTGCGCCTTGATCTGGCCCAGTATCGCGAAATGGCGGCGTTTGCCCAATTTGGTTCTGACCTGGATCAGGCGACCCAAAACATGCTCCATCGTGGTGAGCGGCTAATGGAGCTGTTAAAGCAGCCCCAGTACCAACCGATGGCGATGGAAGAACAGGTTGTGGTGCTGTTTGCCGGTACCCGTGGTCATTTAGATCAAGTTGATGTGGCCGATATCAACACCCTGGAACAGGAGCTGTTGGACCATGCTAAGAGGCATCACCAAGATCTACTCACCACCATCCGCAAGGAGCAAAAGCTGAGTGAAGCAACCGAGGCGGCATTGACCAAGATGATCCAAGCGTTTGTCAAGCGTTACCAAGAAGCGGATCACAGTGGTGAGCATGGTCATCTCAGTATCAGTACCGAGTCAGCGGTGACCAAAGCCATTGCGCACGACAAAGAAGAGCATCATCACGCGTGAGCTTGACAGTGAGTTGGGTGATAAGTCTAGAAAATATTCTGGATGGTTGCATGTAGGTGGATGGTAAGGAGGTCCGTCTATGCCAAGTCTGAAACAGCTTCGGTTGCGGATTCGTTCGGTTTCTAGTACGAAACAGATTACGAAGGCGATGAAGATGGTCGCAGCGGCTAAGTTGCGTCGTTCTCAAGAGCGCGCCACGGCGGCGCGCCCTTACAGTCAGCGCATGGGCCGTATGATGCGTTCCGTGGCGACAATCATGGACGGCCAGCAAGGTTCGCCACCGTTGTTGTCGGGCTACGGAGATGACGTGAGGCGGATTGAGCTGGTGGTGTTGACAGCGGACCGTGGCTTGTGTGGTAGTTTTAACAGCGGTGTCGTTCGTGCCGTGCGGAATCGGGTTGTTGAGCTCCAGCGCGAGGGATTTGCCGTCACCCTCACCTGCGTCGGTCGCAAGGGGCAAGACGTACTTAAACGGCAATTCGGGGCGCAAATCCGTAAGACGCACACCGGTATCGCCCATCGGCTCACCTTTCATACCGTTGAACGTGAAATTGCCCAAGAGCTGGTGCAGGCCTTTGAGGATCGGCAGTTTGAGGTTTGTTATCTGGTATACAATACCTTCAAATCGGCCATGAGTCAGGTGCTGACTTGGCAGCAGATCATGCCGTTGCCCAACGATGCGGCGCAAAAGAATCAAGATGGGCCGCGAGGGAGTGGTTCTGCAGCCGCCTCGGCTGCCCATGAAACAGCGGCAGCGTCGGAGGGTAAGAAAAAAGGTGGTGGCCGCCATCATGCCGTGCAGTCTGGGGGATCCGGGCAGGGATGGTCTCAGGGCGGTGGCGGTGAGGCGGCCCTGTTGCAATCTATGAATCGGCAAGCGGCGGCGGTTGAGGAGGAGGAGTCGGGCAGCACCAGTTACTTCTTCGAGCCGGACGAAGGGGAGTTGCTAAATGCCTTGTTGCCGCGTAACGTCGCTGTGCAGCTGTTTCAAGCTCTGGTGGAGTCAGATGCCTCGGAGCATGGTGCCCGTATGACTGCTATGGATAACGCCGTGCGCAATGCCAGCGAGATGATCCGTAAGCTGCGCATCAAATTCAACCGCACCCGTCAAGCTGCCATTACGACGGAGTTGATGGAGATTATTGGTGGTGCTGAAAGTTTGAAGGGGTGAGCGCCCCTCAGTTTTCCAGTGTTATGCCCTGTGATGATTGTTATTTAATTCAAGAGATTCAGACGGAGTCTGTCCCATGAGTGAGAATATTGGACGGGTGGTGCAGGTCATCGGACCAGTGGTTGATGTCCGCTTCGAAGCAGAATTACCAGCGATCCTGAACGCGTTGCACATCCAGCGTGATCAAAGTGAGACGATCGTGTTGGAGGTGGCGCTGCATCTGGGCGAGAATACGGTGCGTACCATCTCCATGCATGCGACTGAGGGTCTGGTGCGTGGTGAGAAGGTAGTCGATACTGGCCATCCCATTCGGATCCCGGTGGGGGACGTGACCCTGGGCCGCATCATGAATGTGGTAGGTGAACCTCAGGATGGTAAGGGGGCGGTGGCTGCCGACACTTGGTTACCGATTCATCGTCCGGCGCCTGCTTATATTGAGCAATCTACCGAGGCTCAGATCTTGGAGACTGGCATCAAGGTCATTGATTTGCTGGCTCCCTACGCCAAGGGTGGTAAGATTGGTCTGTTCGGTGGTGCTGGCGTCGGTAAAACGGTGTTGATCATGGAGTTGATCAATAACGTTGCCCAAGGCCACGGTGGTTTCTCCGTCTTTGCTGGTGTCGGTGAGCGGACCCGTGAGGGCAACGACCTCTATCACGAGATGATCGAGTCCAAGGTAATTGATCCCGACGATTGGCGCAAATCCAAAGCGGCGTTGATCTATGGCCAGATGAACGAGCCCCCAGGGGCGCGGGCACGTGTCGCCCTGACCGGTTTGACCGTTGCTGAGTATTTCCGTGATGTCAAAGGTCAAGACGTTTTGCTGTTTATCGACAACATCTTCCGCTTTACCCAAGCGGGTTCCGAAGTGTCGGCGCTGTTAGGTCGTATTCCGTCAGCGGTGGGCTATCAGCCAACGTTGTCAACCGATATGGGGGCGTTGCAGGAACGTATCACCACCACGAAAAAAGGCTCGATCACCTCGGTGCAGGCCATTTACGTGCCGGCGGATGATCTGACTGACCCAGCCCCGGCGACTGCTTTTTCTCACCTGGATGCGACTACGGTATTGTCACGGCAGATCGCTGAGATTGGTATCTATCCGGCCGTGGATCCGCTTGATTCCACCTCGCGTATGCTTGATCCGCAGGTGGTGGGGCAGGAGCACTACGACATCGCCCGCGAGGTGCAGCGTATTTTGCAAACTTACAAGTCATTGCAGGATATTATCGCTATTCTGGGTATGGACGAGCTGTCAGAAGAGGATAAGCTGGTCGTCAATCGTGCCCGCAAGATCCAGCGGTTTCTGTCGCAGTCGTTCCATGTTGCCGAAGCATTCACCGGGCAGAAGGGGGTTTATGTGCCCCTACAGGAAACGATTCGTGGCTTTAAGGAGTTGGTTGAGGGCAAACACGATGCTTTGCCCGAGGCGGCATTCTACATGGTGGGAACTATTGATGATGCCATCACCAAGGCTAAAAGTTTGAGCCGGTAACGGAGTCGCGATCCATGGCTGTATCCTTTCAACTCGACATTGTCACCCCGGAGCGGCTGGCTTTTGCAGAGGAGGTATTATTTGTCACCGTCCCAGGTCAGGAGGGGGTCTTTGGCGTCCTGCCGAGGCATGCGCCTCTCCTTTCTGCTGTCAAGCCGGGTGTGGTGCAGGTTGGTGACGACAGCGATGCCCAGTTTTTTGTGGTGTCAGGGGGGTATGCCGAGGTGTTGCCGACGCGGGTCACGCTCCTGGTAGACGATGTTATTGCCCGTAAAGATATCAACAAGGAAGAGATGGAGATGGTGCGTGGCAAGGCCTCCAAGCAATTGGCGGGTATGCCTCCTGAGGATGCCGAGTATCTGTTCTTGAAAAACCGGGTACAATTTGCCGACGCTTGTTTAGCGCTCTGTCGCCAAGGAGAAGCCAGATAGATAGCCCGTACGCTGTTCTGATTTTAGCAGCAGGGCGCGGCACGCGTATGCGCTCTGATCGCCCCAAGGTGCTGCACACCTTGGCAGGGAAGCCACTGCTGTTGCATCTGATCGATACCTGTCACAGCTTGCGGCCGGATGGCCCGGCCGCCATGGCCGTTGTGGTGGGCCACCAAGCCGAGCAGGTTGAGCGGGTTTGTCAACGTGATATTGCCGAGCTCTACTGGGTGCACCAGCAACAACAGCTTGGAACCGCTCATGCCGTGCGTTGTGCCTTGCCTACATTGTCAACTGTTCCTTGTCAAGATGTCATCATCTTGAATGGTGACACGCCGCTGGTCAATCACGAGATCCTTACGGCGCTGTTGCAGCAACACCGGCAATCTGGCTGTGCTCTGACCATTCTGACCACACGACTGGTCGATCCTGCTGGCTATGGTCGGGTGCTGCGTGATGAGCAGGGCGGCGTGGTGCGGATTGTCGAAGAGAAAGACGCCGATCCGGAGACACGCTTGGTTGACGAGATCAATTCGGGCATCTACTGCGTTGACGCGGTCTACCTGAGATCTTGGATGGAACAGATTTCCAACCACAACAACCAAGGCGAGTATTACCTGACCGACATGGTGGCCTTGGCAGTGCAGCAGCAGGTCGCTGTCGGTTCCCTGTGCCACGCGGATTCTGGACGCCTGATTGGCATCAATAGTCGGCAGCAACTGGCCCAAACGGAGGCGATTCTGCGCTATCACTTGGTCAACCATTGGATGGAACAGGGGGTCACCTTTATCGATCCGGGTTCCTGCTGGGTCGCGATGGATGCCAGCATCGGTCCAGATAGCGAGATTGCCCCTCACGTTATGTTAGGGCCGGGAGTGTTCATTGACCATCACTGCCGCATTGGTGCTTTTTGTCACATCAGCAACAGTCGTTTGGGGGCAGGTACTGAGCTGCTGCCTTTCTGCCACCTTGATGGCTGCCACCTAGTCGGACCCAATGTGGTCGGTCCTTATGCTCGTTTGCGTCCTGGGACGGTATTAGAGGCTCATGCGCGGGTTGGTAATTTCTGTGAACTCAAAAAGGCCCATATCGGCACTGGATCCAAAATCAATCACCTCTCTTACATCGGCGATACCCAGATGGGTGGCGGTGTCAATGTGGGAGCCGGGACCATTACTTGCAACTACGATGGCCTGCATAAACACCAAACCGTGATTGGGGATCGGGTATTTATTGGTTCCAATACCCAGCTCGTGGCGCCGGTAACGGTGGGGGCTGGGGCTGTGATCGGTGCTGGTAGCACCATTACCCGGCCTGTTCCGGACGACGCGTTGGCTTTGTCACGTACACCACAACGGCATATTGACCATTGGGCCAGCAAGCGGCGCCAGGCTGGTAACGGCGGGGCATAAGCCAATTATGTGCGGAATCATTGGTGTCATTAGTGAGCGTAATGTCCCTCCGTTACTATTGGAGGGGTTGAAACGGCTGGAGTATCGTGGCTACGACTCTTCTGGTGTGGCCACCAGTTACCAGGGGCAACTGCAGCGTCAGCGCACGACCGGTAAGTTGTTGCAGTTGGAACAGCGGCTGATGCAATCTCCTATTACTGGTTTTGTCGGTATTGCCCATACCCGTTGGGCCACCCATGGCGCTCCAACTGAACAAAACGCCCATCCCCACTGTTCGGAACGGGTTGCTGTGGTTCACAATGGCATCATTGAGAACCATTGGCAGCTACGCCAGGAGCTGGAAGCGTTAGGGGTTGTCTTTCACTCCGAGACCGATACCGAGGTCATTCCCCATCTCATTGAACACTATCTAGATCGCGCCGCTAGCCCCCAAGAAGCGGTGCGGTTGGCGGTACAACGCCTGAAGGGCTCTTTCGCGATTGGGGTTTTGTTTAGTCAGTATGACAACCTATTGATCGCCGCCCGTTGTGGCAGTCCATTGATTATTGGCCTCGGCGATGGCGAGAATTTCATCGCCTCCGATGCCACGCCGCTGGTACCCCATACACGACAAATGATCTACCTGCACGATCACGATGTGGCCTTACTGACTCGCGCCGCGGTGACCATTACTGACGCCACCGGGGGGGCTGTCACCCGTGACAGTCAATATTCGCAGGTGAGCGTCGAACAAACCGGCAAGTGGCCCTACCGTCACTTCATGCAGAAAGAGATTTTTGAGCAGCCGACGGTGATCGGTGAGACCCTGAAGGGGCTGATTGATTGGTCTGGTCGTATGGTCAGTCTGGCCGTAGAGGCGCAGGCCATCACCATCATTGGTTGTGGCACCTCCTGGCACGCGGGTCTAGTGGGTAAATACTGGATTGAGCAGCTGGCGCATGTTCCGGTCAGTGTCGATATCGCTTCCGAATTTCGCTATCGGGAAACGCCGTTACTGCCCGGTACATTGGTGGTGGTCATCTCGCAGAGTGGCGAAACAGCCGATACGTTGGCGGCATTGCGCCATGTCAAAAAGGCCGGCTTAAAAACGCTAGCGTTGGTCAATGTGCCGGAGTCTTCTATTGCCCGAGAGGCGGATCAGGTTGTTCTGACACGGGCGGGTCCCGAGATCGGGGTCGCCTCTACCAAAGCCTTCACCACCCAGCTGGTGGTGCTTGCCTGTTTGGCTTTGGCTGTCGGCAAGGCCAGCGGTGCCGTGACCGCCGCAGCGGAGCAGGAGTGGGTGGCGCAGCTACTAGCCATCCCGGCCCAGGCGGAGCAGGTGTTGTTATGCGACCAAGCCATAAGGGCCATTGCTGGCGAGCTGCGCCATGCGAGTGGTTTCCTGTTTCTAGGTCGGGGGAGCTGCTTTCCCATTGCCCTGGAGGGGGCGCTCAAGCTCAAAGAGATATCCTATATCCATGCGGAGGGGTATGCCGCTGGTGAAATGAAGCATGGACCGATCGCTTTGATCGACGAAGAACTTCCCGTGGTGGTGGTGGCACCGCGTGATAAACTGTTCGACAAGGTGATGAGCAATATCGAGGAGATTCGGGCACGTCGCGGACGGGTAGTGCTGTTTACCACCACACTGACGGCTGCTGATCCTCCCTATCGTGTTGAGCATCTGGTACAATTGGCTGCAAGTGGGGTGTTGTCTGCTCCGATTCTTTACGTGATCCCGCTGCAATTGCTGGCCTACCATATTGCGGTCATAAAGGGTACCGATGTTGATCAGCCACGCAATTTGGCGAAGAGTGTAACGGTTGAGTAACGGTGGAATAGAGGGGAAACGATTCGTGAACAACTATTTTTTCAAGTATGGAACCGTGATCGCGCAGGCGGTGGGCCTGTTGTTGGTGGGCTACGTGTCACAGGTAGCGGCTGAGGGACGTGGTCAAGTCAGCTACAAGGATGATATCCAGCCCATCATACAGATTCGCTGCCTTGAGTGTCACCAAGTTGGTGGTGACGGGCTCGCTTACAGCGGTCTTGATCTCAGTAGTTACGAAGGGCTGATCAAAGGGACCAAGCATGGCCCAGTGGTTACCCCGGGCGATGCACTATCCAGCAACCTCAACGTGTTGATTGAAGGACGCGCTGGCATCCGTATGCCGCACAACCGTCGTTCGCTGACTAAGTGTGAGCAGGAGATGTTGCGCAACTGGGTCAACCAAGGGGCTAAGAACAACTAGAACGCCAACATGAGAGAAACAACGTTCATGAAGGTACGTAAGGCGGTATTGCCGGTAGCCGGGCTGGGGACGCGGTTCCTACCGGCTACCAAAAGCATCCCCAAGGAGATGCTGCCGGTCGTTGATCGACCCATTATCGATTATGCCGTCTCGGAGGCATGGGATGCTGGTATTGAGCAGGTGATTCTGGTCACCGGTCGTGGCAAGGGTGCCTTAGAGGATTATTTTGACCATGCCGTTGAGCTGGAAACGACCCTGAGTGCCAAGGGCAATCTCGCCTCGCTACGCTGTTTGTTGGACGGGCTTCCCAAAGATGGCACGATCTCTTACGTGCGCCAGCAACAGCCGCTTGGCCTGGGCCATGCGGTTTGGTGTGCCCGGCATTTGGTCGGTAACGAACCTTTTGCCGTGTTATTACCAGACGATTTGATTGCGCCGCCGCTGGACGGGGCCTACGCTGGTGTCCCAACCCTGCGCCAGATGGTGCAACAATTTGAACGGTTGGGGGTGGCCGTCGTTGCCGCCATGGAGGTCGCCGCCGCCGATGTCAGCAAATATGGTATCATCGATCCTCGACATGAGGTGGATGATCTCGTTGCGATCAATGGCCTGATTGAAAAACCAGCGCCAGAGCAGGCTCCCTCTTCATTGGCGGTGATCGGGCGTTATATTTTACCACCTGAGATTTTCACTCTCTTGGAGCGGGGACAGCGGGGCGCTGGGGGTGAGATACAACTGACAGACGCATTGGTGCAACTGCTGGCGCAACAGCCTATGTATGGCTATCGCTTTCATGGCACCCGCTTTGATTGTGGCACTAAGGTTGGCTTCCAAATGGCTAATCTAGAAATGGCGTTACGTCATGAGACGTTGCGTGCCCAGCTGTTGCCGTTTTTCAGAACTCAGATCGCCAAATGGCAACACCTGTAGATAACTTCTTTTCGTGAAGGAACTGATTCCATGCATATTACGATGATTGGCACCGGCTATGTCGGACTGGTTTCCGGGGCTTGTTTCTCCGAGTTTGGTGTCACCGTGACCTGTGTCGATACAGACGAGAGCAAGATCGAGCGCCTCAATAGGGGGGAGATTCCCATTTACGAACCAGGGTTGGATCGGTTGGTGCAACGCAATAGCCAGGCCGGACGGTTGCTCTTTACCACCGATACCGCTGCGGCCGTGCGCGACAGTGCTGTGGTATTTATCGCCGTCGGTACCCCAGAGCGGCGTGAAGATGGTGCGGCTGATCTAAGTTACGTCTTTGAAGCGGCGCGTACCATTGCCCGCAACATGAATAAATTCACTGTGGTGGTGACCAAGTCAACGGTACCGGTTGGGACCGGTGCCAAAGTGGCGCAGATTATCCGTGAAGAGAACCCCAACGCCGATTTTGCCGTTGCCTCCAACCCAGAATTTTTGCGTGAGGGGTCGGCCATTGAAGATTTTATGCGTCCTGACCGGGTGGTGATTGGGGCTGAATCAGAACGCGCGATCGACCTCCTGAAGGAGCTTTATCGCCCGCTCTACCTAATTGAGACGCCGATTCTGATCACCAATATCCCCACCGCCGAGTTGACCAAATATGCCTCCAACGCCTTTTTGGCCACCAAGATCATGTTTATCAATCAAATGGCCAATTTGTGTGAAAAAGTGGGTGCCGATGTACACGATGTGGCCAAAGGGATGGGCTTGGACCGCCGTATTGGCCCCAAATTCCTCCATCCTGGTCCGGGATATGGTGGTTCCTGTTTCCCCAAGGATACCCTGGCGCTGGTGACCACCTCGGTCGAATACAATGAGCCGATTACTATTGTGCAGACGGTGATCGAGGCCAATAAACAGCAAAAACTGCGTATGTGCCAGAAAATTACCAAGGCGATGGGCGGCAATTTGGCGGGTACCACCATTGCCATCTTGGGACTGACCTTTAAGCCGAACACCGATGACATGCGCGATGCCCCGGCTTTGACCATTGTGCCGGAGTTGATCAAGCAAGGGGCGCATCTGCAAGGCTACGATCCCGAAGGGATGCACGAGGCGCGTAGCAAATATCTGCATGATTTCGACTACAAGACGTCGGCTTACGAGGCATGCCAAGGGGCCGATGCGTTGGTGATTCTGACCGAATGGAACCAGCTGCGCAACCTCGATATGGCGCGGGTCAAGGCCGCCATGAAGCCACGGCCGGATGGGCAGTATGTCTTCTGTGATTTCCGCAATATTTACGAGCCAGAGCCCATGCGTCGTGCTGGTTTCCGTTATGTCTGCGTTGGGCGCTGAGAGACCATGATCAATCCGCTTATGTTCCGGGAATATGACATTCGTGGTATTGCCGGACAGGATTTGACGGCCGCTGCGGTGACACAAATTGGCCAGGTGTTCGCGGCGATATTGCGTCAGCATTCGGGTGGTAAAGATCGCCTTACCGTTGCTGTCGGCCGCGATGGCCGTCTGTCGTCTCCGGAACTGGCAGCGGCCTTGATTGAGGGGATACGCCGCGAGGGGGTGCATGTCGTTGATATTGGCCTAGCACCGACGCCGGCCCTCTATTTCGCCACCCATCACCTGGAAAGCGATGCGGGGATCATGGTCACTGGCAGTCACAATCCGCCGGACTACAACGGACTCAAGATGGTACGCCATCACCAGGCCGTGTATGGTCAGGAGATCCAGGCAATTTACCAGCGGTTGTTGTCGCCACCAGCGGCCGCGACCCAGGGCATTGGCCAGTTGCATCAGGTGGATATCCTGCCGGCCTATATGGAGCGGTTGACGCGTGGTTTTCGCCCAGGTCGACCGCTGCGAGTGGTGGTTGATTGCGGCAATGGCGCCACCGGTGTGGTAGTGCCGACGCTGATGCAGCAATTGCCGTTGGTCAGTAGTGAGATACTATTTGCCGAAGTAGATGGCACTTTTCCCAACCATCACCCTGACCCAACCCTACCAGAAAATCTGGTCGCCCTCAAGCAGCGGATGATGGCGACCGGTGCCGATTTGGGTATCGCCTTTGATGGTGATGGCGACCGTATTGGGGCGCTAGATCCACAAGGCAACATCATTTGGGGGGATCGGTTGATGATCCTGTTTGCCACCGATCTCTTGCGCGAACGCCCCGGTGCCACCGTGATTGGTGACGTCAAATGCTCACAGTTGCTCTTCGATGCGGTGGCTGCTGCCGGAGGTCAACCGCTGATGTGGAAGACGGGCCATTCCCTGATCAAAGCCAAGATGCGCGAAACCGGTGCTTTGTTGGCCGGCGAGATGAGTGGCCACCTGTTTTTCTCGGATCGTTACCTGGGCTATGACGATGGTCTCTATGCTGCGGTCCGCTTGATCGAATTGGCCGCCGCCAGTAGCACGTCACTAACGGAGCAACTGGCACAACTTCCTGAGGTTCATGCCACACCGGAGCTGCGCTTGCATTGTGCCGACGATGTCAAGTTTCAAGTCATGGAACGGATCGCCGCCGAGCAACGCCGCGTCGCCGATAAGAAAATTTCTGACATCGATGGCATTCGGGTACAAAGTGCCGATGGCTGGTGGCTGCTGCGTGTCTCTAACACCCAACCGGCCCTAGTAGCAAGGGTGGAGGCCTATAGCGCCGCTGGCTTGCAGCGCCTCACCGCCGAGCTAGCCGCTGCGCTGCAACAAGAAGGCATCGCTTTTACTGCCAATGCCAGTCACTGAGTCACCTCTCAGCATTGACTTAGCTGGTATGCGCTGGCGCAGCCCGATTGTGTTGCTATCTGGCTGCGTTGGTTTTGGGGAGGAGTTGCTGGCTCTGGATGGGTTTGATTTCACCAGTGTCGGTGCTATCTGCCTCAAGGGAACGACGCTCCAGGCTCGTCCTGGTAATGCGCCTCCCCGGCTGGCTGAGACCCCCTGCGGGCTGCTCAACGCCATCGGCTTACAAAACCCAGGGGCACAGTATGTGGTTGAAACCATCCTGCCCCGTTTGACCGATCGTTTACGGTCAACACCGGTGCCGCTGATTGCCAATATCTCCGGGGCTACCGTTGAGGAATATCGTGAGGTGGCCGCTTGGTTCGATAACAGCCCGGTGGCCGCTATTGAAGTCAATATTTCTTGTCCCAATGTCAAGCAGGGTGGGGCGGCTTTTGGCGCCGATTTACACGCTGCCGCTGCCGTCACCCGAGTCGTTCGCCAAGCGACGAGCAAGCCGGTAATCGTTAAGCTCTCTCCCAATGTTACTGATATTCGGGCGATCGCCCGTGCGGTGATTGAGGCAGGGGCGGATGCGCTTGCGGTCATCAATACCCTGATGGGCATGGCCGTCGACCTAGCCAGCCGCCGACCGGTGCTGGGCAATGTACAAGGGGGACTCTCCGGCCCAGCAGTGAAGCCGATTGCCTTGCTCAAGGTCTGGCAAGTCTACCAAGAAGCGGCCCCCCACCGCATCCCCATCATTGGCCAGGGCGGCATCAGCAGTGCTGAGGACGCTTTGGAGTTTGTGGTGGTAGGGGCAACAGCGGTGGGTGTTGGCACGGCGCTGTTTCGCAACCCGTGGCTCCCCGAGGGGATTCGGTCTGGCATGCAGGCATTTCTGCAACAACAACGGTTGCATCACTTAACCGAACTGATTGGAAGTTTACGTACCCATGATTGATTCAATCAAAGATCAAATCTTCGTTCGTGATCTGCACTTGCGTTGTGTGATTGGCATCCAGGAGTGGGAGCGTCATACCAAGCAAGATGTACTGATCTCACTCGCTCTTACGGTCGATCTCGCCCCAGCCGGTCGCAGCGATGCTATTGATGACACGGTTAATTATAAGAAACTGACCAAGCAGATCATCGCGATGACGGAGGGGTCGTCGTTCCAGTTGGTGGAGTCGTTGGCGGCGGCGATTGCCTCAATCAGCTTGGCCGATCCACGTGTTATCAAAGTCGCCGTGGAGGTCGAGAAGCCAGGGGCGGTACGCTTTGCCCGTTCGGTTGGTGTCCGTATTGAGCGGAGTCGTGTGCAGTAGCTATGGGGGGGGGCACGGATCAACCCATTTTGATTAGCTTTGGGGCCAATATCGACCCGCTTCCCAATATCCAGCGCGGGTTGGCGCTGCTACATGAGCAACTACCAATCGCCATCATTTCTGCTGTCTACCGATCCGCCCCGGTGGGCCTACTCGAACAGCCAGACTTCCTCAACGGTGCCGTCCGTTTGCATCCTATTAGTCAAGATACATTGACACCGATGCAGCTGCGTACCCTCCTACGTCAAATTGAATTGACATGCGGACGGCATCGCGATCCCAGCATCCCACGCAACGGGCCACGAACGCTGGATCTGGATGTTGCCGCCATGGGACAGTTGGTGGTTGACCAGCCGGAATGGCAGCTTCCAGACCCAGACATCAGCCAGCGCCCTTTTTTGGCGCTACCCTTGGCAGAAGTGGCTCCGGAGTGGCATCACCCGTTGCTTGGGGTGCCCATGTTAACCATCGCCAGCCGCTTCCATCCGGCATCCGAGGCGATTACGATTGATCCCGCAGCGACTGTGATCTTACGCTCGGCCTGGTCGAACGACTCTTGCTAACGGTCAATTCATTCTGGCGCAACTGGTTGACCCAGCGCAATAAATCCATTTTGGTTAGCATGACGATGGTTGGTGAAGACTCATTCTGTTGGGTGTAATAATCGGCGCTCTCTTTGACTGGATAAAAACTCACAGTTGTATCTCCTATTGCTAAGATATCATCGGTGCCACAGTGTCTCTGTGACCTATTGATGATTTTGGCCAGCAATAAAGGTACCAATTCAGCAACCCCTCACCCCCCGGCCCCCTCTCCCACAAGGGGAGAGCATGCACCCCTCACCCCCCGGCCCCCTCTCCCACAAGGGGAGAGGGGGGCATGATACTGTTTTTACTACAGATCTCAGCCAGTCAGTAACGCTATCCGGTTGTCCTGCATGGCATCACCACCACTACCCACCAACCAAAGGCTGCTTCCTGCTCCCCCTCTCCCCTTGTGGGAGAGGGGGTTGGGGGGTGAGGGGTGAACATAACTCTGCAAGGCCCGCGTTAGGCTAGCGGCAGTGACGTTGATGGTTAAGGCACCGGAAGCCTTGCTGATATTACCCGCCAAGTCGGTCTGCATGGCCCGGATGCCAGTATATTTGCCCGCCGGGAGGATGTCTGTTATGACTATACTGCTCCAGCTGCCCGTCTCACCAACCGTGATTGTTTCTCCGATTGGCTCGCCTGCATCCACTCGGCTATTATTATTGGCATCGTTGAAGAGGATGAGACTGGCTCCGGCCTCACCCCGACCACTCACCATTTTAGTCGAGGGGCTATAGCCCAGTTTAGTGGGTGCTGCCGGAACGACACCATCGACGGTAAACACCAACGCTGCATCCGAGACCGGGCCCGCATTACCCGCCACATCGGTTTGTTGCGCCAATAGCTCATGCCGACCATTGCTGATTTTAGTCAGGGTGACGCTCCAAGCCCCGACACTGTCGGCCACACCAGTACCAATGCTTTTGTTGTTTTCCAGCAGAATGATGCCCGCCCCCGGTTCGCTACCCGCACCCGAGATCACCAATCCGGCCGTCTTGTTGGTGATAAAGCTATCGTCTTCAAGCCTAGTAGCCCCGACCACCGCCAACTCGGTTGGTGCCGCCTCGGGCCCTTCTTGATCCACCACCAACAGGAACGATGTCGATGGCTCGCTATCACCGTCTTTAGTGGTCTGGGTGGCGGTGATGACATAATCACCGGAGGTCAAGGAGAGGTCGGTCTTCCACAGTCCTTTCGACACCGGCGCAATGGCAAACTCTTGATCGTCAACAAATATCGTCACAGTGGTCGCACCACTGGTGGCGGTGCCCGACAGGGTCAAGTCACTGCCCTTGCTGGTGATATTGTCACTCTTAGAAACACCGGTATCGTCATCGGTGGCTAG